>JAIVYW010000151.1:0-4876 GCA_048635215.1 Candidatus Atribacteria bacterium | reverse complement strand
TTTCTCTTCTTCTCGGCGAGATTTTCGTCATCGATCGCTATCTCCAGCCATTTATTCTTTACTTCTTCCACGACGGCCTTGTGAAAAGATATTGAAATATCGTTTCTCTTTTCACTTATCCGGATCGTGATCCGCTGCATATATATCGGATAAAGCTCATTGTCTTTAGTCCTCTGACTTTTCTCCATAAATCCAAGTTTAATGGACTCTTCTAAAATCTCTCTGGCTGCCTCAAAGGAAATATCCTTCATCTCAGAGATCTGTTTAAGTTCTTTCATGATATCGTTCATCTCAAACCTCCATCTACTCAATCAAACGGTTATACAAATAGATTATTTTATAATAAATGATTAATTGAAGGTGAATTGTAACATATTTATCAAACGGAGTCAATAGCTCCGCAGAGCACAAGCAATGCTGAGCTTGCTCAGCAAGTCTGAAGTGTGATGTGTGAAGTGTAAAGTGATAAAAACAGTACGGCGTACGCAGTGCGAAAGCAAGTGTGAAGTAGGGAGAATGGGGACAGCGGTCACTTTACTGAAGGATTGCAAGTATTACAGAAAAGGCGAGGATCTGAACCGCAAAACAAATAATGATAAAAATCCCTATATTTCTAACTTTTCTATATTCGTCTCTCAATTGAAGCAGAACCTGATCATCAATATTTTCATTTCGTAAGAACTTCTCAAATTGGAAAGGATTAAAAAGAATAAAACCGAATATCTTGGATGTGGTTATTTCACCCCAAATGGATGGGTGTTTCTCTTTTAAATATTTGTGCAGTGGAGTAACCCTAACAATAGAGAAACCCCAGACAACAACATACACGATGAATGTCACTCCGAGAGAAACCAGCATAAATATTTCACAATTTGTCATCTGAAACCAATCATTTTAGTTCACTCAAACAGGTCTTTTTGACATGCTTGGCACTTACCCAATTTATCGGCGCAATGATTACACAATTCAAATGCGCCGCTGCTTGTACCTCTGCCGCAAACCGCACATGTTCCGATGTCACAAGTGAATGCGCTTTGTTCACAGTCCTCACATAGATATTCTGAACCCCAGTTACTTCCGGACTGGCAGGAAAATACAATAGCAGAAAATACGAGTAATATGACCAAAGAGCGCCAGAACATATTCGTTTGTTTTCCTACTTTCCTGCTCTTCATTCTAATCCCTTCTCCATTGTTCCTTCTCTTCTTAATTTCTCGTGTTCTACTTCCGTATAATTGTCCATTGTCAATTGTATGTTGCCCCTCAAAATACCAGTCTGAGTCCGCCTCTGGGTCCATTCTCATTCAAGGTGAAGAATCCCTTCAATTTCAAATTAGATGCCTGAGCCGAATTGAAAGCCCTCACAGCATCTTCCATTAGTTTCTTCGAAGGCGCGGCCGTCACCAGAAGTACTATCAGTCCCGCAGCGAATGGGATTCCCGTAATAAGCGCAACCTTCCCCCATACGGCACGGGCATCTTCGGAGATCCAGGAGTCGCCAAGGTCATCAGGTGATGAGAGCAGCCATACGATACCGGAGGGCAGGGAAATAATTTCACAAGCAATAGTTATTATCCCCATAGGCATCAGAGCTTTATTCAATTTGTCAAGTTTCAAGTAATAAGGGGCGCTGGAGGGATTTTCGCTCAATACTTTTTTCAGCTCCTTCCACTTCAGCTCCTTCCCCCTGAGAGAATATATGTTTCCCTTTTTCATCAGTGGCAGCTGCGGTTGACGATTGAGCTGAAGATTGTTATTGGCGGGGGTGGGCGCAGCGATCTGTCTGGATAATGCCCTCATTGGAAAATGAGTTCCGAAATACTGATTTGAAAACTCGGCGGCAAGATTGTGTGAAAGAGGCATGACCAGCTCTACTCCCCCTTCGATGTAATTGCTCTTTGAGTATTTGATCTCCCCTGTTTCCACGCCTATACAATTAATGCTGATATAATAGGCATTGCCCATCTTTGATACCGTACCTGTAACGATGAAATTCGCGGCGAGCAATTTCCCCATCTCTATGGCGCATTCAGCGGAGGTACAACCTGAGAATTGAAAATCCTGCTCCTTGAGAATCATTTCCATTGAACTTCTGTCCAGAACAGTCAGCTCTTTATTCCCCACAAGTACATTTCTGAACTCACGAGAGCTCACCGCGCCGATATAGGCCTCACAATTCTCAGCTGTAAAGTCTTGCACAGCCACGGTCGTCCGTGCCTGGATCACGCAGGAGACAAGTAATAGACTTATTAAAATTGCGATTTTGGAATTGCTCATTTCTCCTCCAAAGGGAATGTTATACCGTATTTTAATCCTTAATCAATGAAAAATCAAATATCATTTGTTAATATCATTAACAATTGATTCTAACGAGGCGTAGAGTTTAAACCTGTGCAGCGCGTTTCAACTCTCCGCTTGGAACTTTTACATCGGGATAGACGGTTCGTTCGCGGGGCGAACGAGGTACAAGGTTGGACGTACGATGTACGACGTGGAGATAAGAAAGGAGATGGATTCTTCGGTCGCTCCCGCTCTTTCAGAATGACAAATATGTGTCTATTTTATCTCATAATTGTTCATTGTCAATTGTACATTGTTCATTGTCCTTAGGGGTACGACATGTCCCATATCTGACTTTGTTCCAGTGTTCTATATTTTATCGTTTGATTATAAATAAAATAAGCGAAAGAGCGGTTTTTTGGTTACGGCTGTGCTTATCTTTCCTTTTCCTTCTATTCGTTTTTTTCTACTCTCTTTTCTCTGTTTCTCCCCCACACTCGAGCACGGCGCAGCCGTGCGCCCAACCGAGAGTTCCGGAAGGAGCAAGTGTTCTAATTCATAAATATGTTAACTATTTCTTTATTTCCTTCCCGCTTCCGCTCAGCGGGAGCCCGGCAGCGCCGGGCGACCAACCCAAAAGAGTTTTGAACCGTTTAAGCGACATTGACATTTTTAACGGCAAGAATGAATGGTGGCGAAGCCGAAAATATCCAATTGTCTGAGTGAGCGAAAGCTAACGAGTTTTGGGATTTTAATGAATGATGGCCGTGGTGAGTATCGTCGCAAAAAATGACATGAGAACAAAGACGGATCAAAACTCAATTAAATCATTTATTATTTCCTTTTTGAACATCATGAAATGATGTGAAAAAAGCATATGTTAATAATGAAAAAAAGGATCAAAACTCCATCAAATAATCTGTATTAAATTGTCAATTTTACATTGACAATTCAAAGATGATATTCCCTTCGGGCAGCGAACGAACCGTCTGGTCCGATGTGAAAGTTCAAAGCAAAGAGTTGACAGGAAGCGAAGCGTGTAAACTCTTTGCTCACGAAAGTGATTTTATGAACAAAGCAGCTAAAAATCCTGCCAGTGTGGAGAGCCCCACCACCGCGCCGCCCTGTTCATATGCCTCGGGCAGCATTGTCTCAGCGATCATTGTGAGCATTGCACCTGCCGCTATGCCCTCGATCAGGCCGACCCCGACAGGAGATACGCCCTGAAAAAAGAGATTGCCGATAAGTGCTCCTAGGCCTGTCATTATAGTAATGGAAGTCCACATTATCATTATCTTTTTAAAGCTGTAATTCTGTTTCTTCATAACTACCGAGCTTGACATCGCCTCGGGGAGGTTCGCCATAAACACTCCGGCGATCAGTGCCCAGGGAATGCTATTCTTGGAAACGATCGCGATACCTATGACAAGCGATTCGGGAATGCCGTCCAGCATTATCCCCAGCCATATCCCGAGAGCGGCGTTGCCATGCGACTTCACTTCATCGTCAATGTCATTACGGGTTGCTTTGAAATCGTTACGGTCAAGAAATTTTGAAGTTTCTCTGCGCCAATTCATTGCCACATCCTTCGGGATCAGCTTTTTCTCTTCGAGATCTTTGCTTCTCTTGATAAGAAGTTCCTGAATCGCTTTACTGACCTCAGGAGAAAGCATCATCAATTTATCAAAATCTGATTTGAATATCTTAAAGAGCTTAGTGTCCTCCACGGCGGTGACCGTAGCGGATCTATCGGCTCCCGTCAGCATTGACATCTCTCCGAATGCGTCGCCTTCGGAAAGCTCGGCTATCAGCTCATTGTCCCTTGAAACCTTCACCTTACCGGACTCGATAAGATAGAAGCAGTCCCCAGCGCTCTTTTCCTTACAGATCAATTTTCCAATAGGAAAAAATACCTCATTTATATCCGGAACCAGCGTTGCGATATCATCCGGGGGAAGCGAGTTAAGTATCTCGACCTTTGAAAGGCTTTCTATGATACGCTTAGCCCTTTTCATTTTTTTATCTGTTATGTATCTGCCGACCGTTGTTGTTTTTCTGAAAAATGCCCCGATCTGGTTCAATCCGTGATTCAATATCTCGTACAGTATACCACCGGTCACAGCGCCTATGGCGACAGGCAGGAAGCCGACCTCGTGGAAGGAATGCGCAATGATCTCAATGGTGAGCGCGAATAAGAGCGCGCCGCCGCCGAATGCCATCAGGGCGGAGGTGATCTTCTCCTTCGGATGCGTCGTCAAGCCGATAATAGATCCTATGGGCAGTGAAATAGCTGAGAATAAACCGACCATAGCCGCCAGAAACGCGATTGAATGTATCATAACTTCTCTCCCTGTAAGTACCTTTTCATATATTTATTGATAATGATCGCTTAAATATTCCTTCATCGTATAATATGCCCGCCGTCCGCTGAGGATGGGTGCATCTTCATCCCCTGAGTATATCTTCACCTCAACTCTTTCATTAAGAGAAATGAATATCTCCATAAATCCCGGCGGGGTCTGATATTCCTTACTAGAATATATACACTCCTGGCTGTTTAGAAGTACCAGGTATTCCTTGATATATTCCTCAGAGT
>JAIVYW010000150.1:0-4924 GCA_048635215.1 Candidatus Atribacteria bacterium | reverse complement strand
ACCGATGAGCAGGAGATCTATCAGGAAATAGAGAATATGTTCTCTTACATTTCTGAAAAGATGCAATTAAACATAAAGACCCCTTTTACCCGGATCACATATAATGATTCAATGGAGAGATATGCGTCAGATAAGCCGGACCTCAGAAATCCTCTTGTGATCGAAGATTTCAGCCGGGAATTCAAAGTGCTGCCCGTTAATTTCATAAAGGATGCTTTGGAAAAAGGCGATCGCATAAGGGGGATCAGGGTGCCGGTCGCATATTCCCGCTCCGCTTCCAAGAAAATCGAAGGGATATTAAAGAATGAAGGAGCTCAGGGTTCTATATTTATTTCCCGCAATGAAGGTGAATATTCATTCACATTGGCCAAATTTGCAAATCCTGAGTTCTATGGATCTCTGAAATTGAAAGAAGGGGAAAGCATCTTCTTCCAGATCGGTAATTCCAATGAACATATTCTTTCTTTCCTGAGAGACTATCTGGGAAAGGAGAATCAATTATTGACAAAGGGCTATGAATTTCTCTGGGTTACGGATTTCCCTCTTTTCCTCTACGATGAGGAGCTGAAGGGATACGCTTCTGCACATCACCCTTTCACGATGCCCGCGGAAGGTTCTGACCTTGATACTGAAAAAGATCTTGCCGGTATTTTATCCCGCGCATATGATCTGGTTCTCAACGGGATAGAACTCGGGTCAGGAAGTATCAGGATCAATATGGCGGAACTTCAAAAAAAGGTTTTTCAGATACTGGGTATGGATGAGAAAACTCAGCAGGACCGCTTCGGATTCTTTCTGGAGGCCCTCGATTACGGCCTTCCTCCGCATGGCGGTATCGCCCTGGGCATCGGCCGAACGGCCATCGGCTTGTATGGTGATGGCAGTTTAAAGGACTTTATTCTATTTCCCAAGACGACCACAGGCAATTGTCTGCTGACCGGCTCTCCGTCCGATGTTGCTCAAGAGCAATTAGATGAATTAGGCATAGGGCTTTCAGGGGACGAAGTATGATGAGGATCGATCTTCATAGCCTGAACGAGCAGGGTAAATTGTCGTCTCTTTTTGGAAATAACGATGAGAATCTGAAATATCTTTCGTCTGTTTTTGAAGTGAAGATCAGTTCGGATAACGGTTCTCTGGAGATATCCGGCCCGGAGTCCTCCGCGGAGAAGCGTGTTGCTGAGATCGTCGAAGACCTCTCCCGTTCTATAAAGAACGGATATAGAATAAATAAAAAGACCTTCAAATATCTGATCGATTTTCATAAGGATAAGGGGATAATAGACTCAGAAAAACTATTTTCTTCTTTCATTCGCGTTGGCCCGCAGCGGGGCTTTGTTCAGGCAAAGACATATGGCCAGCAGGGATATATTTCGGCAATAAAAAAGAACGACCTTACAATATGTATCGGTCCCGCAGGTACGGGAAAAACCTATATCGGTGTTGCCCGTGCCGTTGAAGCCCTGATGGAAAAGGAGGTTTCCCGCATCATAGTTACCCGTCCCGCCGTTGAGGCCGGGGAGAAACTAGGATTTCTACCCGGAGACATCGCCCAGAAAGTAGATCCCTATTTAAGACCGATATTTGATGCGCTTTACGAACACATGTCCTTTAATAAGGTGGAAGTTCTGATGGAAAAGGGGGTGATCGAGGTGGCGCCTTTGGCCTTTATGAGAGGGCGCACATTGAATGATTCTTTTATTATTCTCGATGAGGGGCAGAACGCGACCATTGAGCAGATGAAGATGTTCCTGACCCGCACAGGACACAATTCCAAGGTACTTGTTACCGGGGATATCACTCAGATCGATATTCCGAATAAGAATTTGTCAGGGTTAGTGGTCGTAAGCAAAATCCTTGCGGATATAGAAGGAATAAAGGTACTCTACCTTGATAAGCGTGATGTTGTCCGCCACACCATGGTTCAGAATATCATTGAGGCATTTGAAAAATATGATGGAAATTCAAAGCAATAAATTAGATCTGGAAAGAATAATCAGAAAGCTTCAGAACTTTGTCAAGGAAAGTCTTGCCGGGAAGAACAGCGCCTTCAAGGTGATGATAATGCTGGTTACAGTGACCTTATTATTCTTTCTTTTCTCAGCCCATTTCAAATTTCATACAGTGAATTACGAGATCGGCGATATTATTCACCTGGATTATATATCTCCGATAGATTATTCGGTTGATAATGATGAAAAAACAGAAAGGAAGATAAAAGAAAAGGTCTCCCGCCTTCCCGCGGTTTTCATCGTGAACCACAAAACAGAGGAGATCTTCAATGAGAATATCCGCGTGGTGGTATCCTCTCTTGAAAAAATAAAGAATGCTCCCGGCCTGTCTATTTACGGCAGGATCAATTGGATAAGAGAGGATTATCCGTTTTTCCGATTGTCTCTGCAGCAGTGGGAGGCGCTATTTGCGATAATCAACTACGATGAGATCACGAATCTTATTACATTGAAGGTCAGTCCCTATATGAAGACCGGCATCTCCAGGGAGAGAGCGGAATTCATAGATAATCTGGAGAGATGGAATAAGAACAGGAATTCCATTGTGGTCATTCACCCGAACGGTAAGGAAATTACGAAAAATGTTTCTGAAATAGTGCCGTTGAGCGAGGTCAAAGAAGCTCTTTTTGAAGATCATAATTTCCCGCCGGGTATAATCCGCTTTGTTATCCAGCTCTTATCGCATTACCTTTCAACAAATCTTGAGTTCAATATGCAGCAGACCGCGAAGCGCGCCGAGGTATTGGCTCAATCCCTGCCTCCCGAAAGGGATTTCTTCATCAAAGGTCAGATCGTATTAAGAAGGGGGGAGATATACACTAATCAGGACAAGAAAGTCATCGATACCCTTAATAATTACCTTTCGACGCGGGTAACCGTAAAAAGGGTGACAGGACTTGCGATGTTCATTCTGCTTCTTTTTCTCCTTCTGATATTTTATGTAAGGAGGTTTAAAAGAGCTCATTTCCGGGCGAATGAAGGCTATCTTGTCATGTTTTTCAATTTAATGATATTCCTCGCCGCTATTCTGGCGGTTAAGTACTTTTCCGAAATATCGGAAGATACATTCTTATCGGGCTTCGGCCTTCCCTTCTCGCTCTTCACCATTATTGTGATCCTTTTTATTGATGTAGAGTTCGCTATTTTTTCTTCCCTTATAATCTCAATTATTACAGCGTTCTTCTTCGGCTACAATCTTGACATATTGCTATATGGGTTCGTGAACTCCCTTTTCACCGTTTACATTACCCGGAATATCAATAAAAGAAGCACCCTTTTCTATGATTTCATTCTCATCGGCATAGCGTCAATGCTGGTGCCGGTATCGATCGGATTATTGAAGGGCTTCAATGCCGGGATAATTATGAGCAATATGGCAGCCGTTATGGTGGGTAATCTCTTTTCATATATACTTCTCATCTCGATCATGCCGTTCTTTGAATCCATACTGGATATCCCCACACGCTTTCAGCTGATTGAATTGATAAGCGGGGAACATCCGGCGCTCAAGAATCTCACACTTATCGCTCCGGGAACATATCAGCACTCTCTCGGTGTGGCGAATATGAGCGAAGCCGCGGCGGTTGAGATCGGGGCTGACCCGATAACCGCAAAGGTAGGAGCGATGTTCCATGACATAGGCAAGATAAAGAACCCGGGCTACTTCATAGAAAATCAGTTCACTAAAAAGAACCCTCACGATAAATTAAGCCCCCTTATGAGCGTTAAATATATCAGGCAGCATGTGATATTCGGATATCAGCTCTCATTGGATTATATGCTGCCCAAGCCCGTAAGAAAGATCATACTGGAGCACCATGGGACTTCCTTCATGAAGTATTTCTATAATAAAGCCAAGCTTCAGCTGAAGAAAGGGGAGATCAAGGAATTGGATGAAAGTGAATTTATGTATCATGGCAATAAACCCACATTTAAAGAATCCGCCATTGTGATGCTCGCCGACCGCGTCGAAGCGAAATCAAGGGTACTGACCAATTATAAGTATTCCACAATTAAGAAAATGGTGATGGAGACTCTGTATGAAGCACTCATTGATGAGGAGCAGCTGGCGGATTGCCCGATAAGCCTGCAGGAATTGAACCGTGTGGCCAGTAGTTTTATCAAGACCATTCAAACGATGTACCATAAAAGGATAGAATACGATGAGGATAATAAACACTGAGATCTCTTATCATAATATCAAGATAAAGACACCTTATCATCCCTTCATAAGAGATGTTGTCCAGCTTTCTTTTGACCATCTTTTTCGCCGGGGATATATAAAGATGCGGAATTTCGGGATAAAGGCATCCGTATCCGTGCTCATATGTGACGATAAAAAGATGATACAGCTGAATAAAAGGTACAGAAACAACGCCCTGCCGACCAATGAACTCTCCTTTTCATATATGGATGATCCCGCGTCAACCGTTGTCGGGGAGATCGTGATAAATTGGGATGAACTGCTGAGGGATTCTTCGGGCAGTTTTGAAGATAAAAAACTTTCGCTTCTTAACTTTATATCCCATGCGATACTGCACATCATCGGATTTTCTCATGAGAATGATGAAAAGGCTTCGCAGATGGATGAGGTGAAGGAGAGTATCTACTCGTATGTAATGAAAAAACAGAGGAAAAAATGAAATATTTATTGACCAATGTCACCGGTATTACCTTTGATGAGAAGAAACCGTTCTTAAATAAAGCGCAAATACTTATTGAGGACGGGCGTATCGTTCAGATCGGAAGCGAATTGAATGTCACCGGCGTGGACGAATATGATATGGGCGGGACGGTTCTATTGCCGGGCCAGGTCAATGCTCATATGCACTTCTATTCAACTCTGGGCAGAGGGCTCTCTCTTCCCGGCGCACCCTCCAGGAATTTTGTAGAGGTACTGGAAAATTTCTGGT
>JAIVYW010000149.1:0-4921 GCA_048635215.1 Candidatus Atribacteria bacterium | reverse complement strand
GCAAGAAACAAAGTGAAAATCTCAACATTTTATTCATCGAAAAAACTCCTATATTTTTTCTAAATAAGACGGCAGAATTCCTTTGCCTTCAAAGAAGCCCCCGCCAAAGGTGCCGTCGTATATATACTTCGTTCCGCAAAGAGAACTGATCTTCGGAAGTATGATCTCATAAACATCCATCGAATCCATTAGTTTTTTGATCTTCTCCAAGCCCTCGATGACCGGTATCGTCATATCCATTCCATTTTCAAGAAGGAACAAAGCTTTGCCTGCAAGAAGGTCCGCGCCGTTTCCACCAAAGAGTTCGCCGGCCTGGAAATACAGTTCTTGCGTATCATATCCATATTCTTTAAGGCAGATGGGAATAAGAAGATGTCTGGTATAGTCCTTTTTCAGCTCCTCACTCACTCTGCAATAGGGACAGGAATGAGGGAGATTGGAGACCAGACATTTTGCGACAAGTTTCATTTGTAAATATACTCCTCATTGATGAATATCTCTCTTTTCTTGATCAGATCTGCTATTAATCTCTCATACTCATCATCTATCTTCGTCTTTAATATTTCTTTCCTGATATCTTCCCTGGCCTCTTCAAGGGGAATGAATTTCGAACTGACCTTTTTTTTCACCCAGAAGATGTGAAATCCGAAGGAGGTCTGTATTGGTTCTGAGATCCTGTTCACTCTCTGTTTAAAGATCAGATTTTCCAACTCGGGCGGAAGGTCACCGCGCTCGACCCAGCCTAAGCTTCCATACTTCGCTCGATAAACATCCGTATTGTATATCGCGGCAAATTCGTCAAACTTGTTCTTATCTTTATTAATCTCAGCATAGACCTTCCTGGCATCTTCCTTCTCCTTAAGAAGGATTTGAGATACAAGAACGGATTCCTTGGAAAAGAAACTATCCTGATGGGACATATAGTATTTCTCTGTCTCTTCATCAGTTACATTGAGGTCTATCTTCTCTTTCAATTTGCGATTTATCACACAGATCTTTGAGATCCGGTCAATGACATCCGGGTCGATATCCCGATTATCTTCACTTCCCAGAACTGAAAGTACAGTATCAAGCTCTTCCTTCTCCACACCCACCATGGCCTCAGATACCAGAATATCCACTATCATATTCAGCAGAAGTTTCCGCTTGACATTCGGAGGTAAGGTCAGTATGTCTTTGTCGGAATAGTACTCAATAAATCGGTCCTCGGTGATCTCTTTATCATCCACTCGGGCAATAACGATATTGCTTGGATTTTCGGATCGGCCGGAACATCCATTCAGAATAAAACTTGATAATATGAAAAATAATGAAAACAGAAAGGTTCTGAAAAATAAGGCCGGGATCGAATAATCTCGAATAAACCCTTTGTTCTTCAAACAAAAAAATAGCATTTTCCCTCTTTTGTATACATAAGTAGATAATTATATTCAATTATGCTAAATTTTTCAATATATTTCTCAAGGTTTTTAGGATATTTCCAGGAGGAAGACTGACTTTGACCTGATCTTTTCCTCTCTTCACATCTATCTTGAACATAGATTTAACACTGTGAAAGACCTTCTCAGCCGTGGCGGAAGACGATATGGTCAATACATTATTCTTGTAGGAAACAGCTGATATCTGATTCTCAAGCGCCTTGATCTTGATCCACTGATATTCAAAGAGTTCATTGACCTTATCCGGTATATTATTGTAAACCTCATACAGGCCTCGGCGAATGCTCTCCAATTTGTCTTCCGAACGGCAATTTACGATCTCAAGATAAAGACGCTGCCGTTCTATGTGCAGAGGGATAAATTCCTTTGGGATATAAGGCAGTATTCCGATATCAAGTTCGGTATCCATGAGGACTTCGCCTCTTTTCAATTTCTCTATCAGGCGGTTCAGTATCTTCAGATACATCCCCAAGCCGATATTTGCGACATTCCCGGACTGCTGAGCTCCAAAAATATTCCCGATACCTCTTATTTCAAGGTCCTTCATCGCAAGGCGGGAGCCGGAACCAAGATCCTGATATTCTCTAATGGCAGAGAGGCGTTTGACCGCATCCGGGGTCATACGCTCCAGAGAATCAACGAAGATATACGCATATGCCTGACGATGGGACCTGCCCACTCGGCCGCGCAATTGATAGAGTTGAGACAGGCCGAAATTTTCACCGTTATTGATAATGATAGTGTTCACATTCGGCAGGTCTATCCCTATCTCAATGATGGTAGTGGAAAGAAGAAGGTCATAAAGGCCCCTTTGGAAGCTCTTCATTTTTTCCTCTATCTGGCCCGTGGACATCCTGCCGTGAAGGGTCAAGATGCTTATAGAAGGTATGATCTCCTTGATCAGGGCCTTCATTCTTTCAAGTTCTTTTATATTATTGTGCACAAAAAAGATCTGTCCGCCCCGCTTGACCTCTTCAAGGATAGCGCTTTTCAGTACATCCCTATCAAATAGTGAGATGATGGTCTTCACGGCACGCCGTCCCGGAGGAGCTGTCTCTATTACCGAAAGAGGGCGGATGCGCGAAAGTGACATGTAAAGAGTTCTTGGAATAGGAGTCGCGCTCATAGTCAGGGCATCGATATCCTTCTTCAGGATCTTGATATTCTCCTTTGCCTTGACTCCAAAACGCTGCTCTTCGTCAATTATCAGAAGCCCGAGGTCCTTGAACTTAACATCCTTCGACAGAAGTCTGTGAGTTCCGATGAGTATATCCACGCCCCCGCGGGCGAGGTTTTTGACGACCTGCTTCGCTTCCGCAGTTGTCAACATCCTGGAGAGCATCGCGACAGAGATCCCATACCTCTCAAATCTATTGCGGAAAGTTATCAAATGCTGTTCGCAAAGTACCGTGGTCGGAGCAAGCACAGCGACCTGTTTCCCGTCGAACACTGCCTTGAAAGCGGCTCTCATAGCAACTTCCGTTTTGCCGAAGCCGACATCACCTACGAGGAGCCTATCCATGGGTTTCGCGGATTCCATATCCTTGGAGATCTCCTCTACTACCTTCTTCTGGTCTTCGGTATCCTCATATGCAAATGAATCGTAAAAATCCCGGTGCATATCCGAATCTCCCGAAAAAGAGAACCCTTGCGTGACCTCTCTTTCGGCATATAGCTTGGCAATGGACAGCAGCATCCTTTCCAAGCCCTGCACCGCGCGGGCTTTCTTCTTATCCCAGGCACCGGAGCGAAGCGAATCCAGCACTGGATGATAACCCCCGCCGGAAATATATTTATGCACCTTTGACAACTTGTCGATGGGAAGATAAAGCGTTTCCCGGTTTTTATACTCGATCACGAAAAAGTCACCCCAATGTGATGCGATCCGCCGATTCTCTATGCCCCTGAACCTTCCGATGCCATAGTCCTCATGCACTATATAGTCGCCTGCGTTGATATTCTTTAATTCCTTATCCACTTGAGCAGTAGGGCTTCTTTGTACGGATGAGGACTCTCTTCTGCTCGAGAGTAGGTCCTTCTCGGAAACAAAGACCATGTTCTCTCTGGAGTAAACAAAACCCGAAGGAACATCACCCTTGAAAAAATATATCTTCGGATTGGTTTTTATATTGAAGAGGACCTTGGAAACGATCTCTTTCAAAGGCCCTACACGATT
Organism: Candidatus Atribacteria bacterium; assembly: GCA_048635215.1. GTDB lineage: Bacteria > AUK180 > AUK180 > AUK180 > AUK180 > JAGLWT01. The sequence goes on along the minus strand of JAIVYW010000149.1, from coordinate 1,306 downwards.
GGGGTTCCTCACAAAAAACAAAATAACTTGTTCATCCGAAAGCCATTTCTCAAATGTACGGGCGAAGAGTTGTGTGTTATTTGCGAAATTTATCAAGCCATAGGTAAGAAATTCCGTATTGTAGTCCAGGCTGCTTATCATTGAGAAGGTCTTCAATATGGTTCGCTTGGATGTGATCGAGTCGAATCTCTCTATGGGTTCGTCTATCTTTCTTAGAAGTTTCTCCCCCATGAGAAAAGATAATCTTTCACGAGTTTTCTCAACATTATCCAGAACGGCAACATCATTTCTATTGAATCTCTGCTGAAGGTCCTCTTTCTTTTGGCAGTCTATTTCTTCGGGAACCATTGTAAAATCGGATATCTCGCGTCCCTTTTCATGGGTTTCCGGATTGAAGCAATAGATGGCTTCGATCCGGTCATCAAGAAATTCTATCCTAAGAGGTTCATCGGACCCGTACGGAAAAATATCTACGGTGTCTCCCCGTATGCTGAACTCTCCCATCTCCCAAACGACCGACTTCTTAGTAAAACCGCTCTTTTTCAGATGTTCATAAAGATGCTCTAATTGCAGCTGAGAACCTGCGGAAAGATGGAGTACGCTATTGAGGATTTTCCGCTTTGAAGGTATCTTGCGGAATACGAATTCAAAAGGCAGGATGATAAAACGCGGTTCGGAGGAGGAATAGAATTTGAAAAGCGACTCAACGCTTATTTGCCCCTGATCATCACCTGAGAGAAGAAGTATCTTGTCGTCATCAAATATCGAAGTGAGCATCTGATGATGCTTTTCCGCGACATATGGCGAGAAGGAAAAGTAATATGTGTTGAAGCCGAATCTTTTGAAAGACAGATATGAGAAGAGCAGGTTCAGCAAAGAAGAGTTTGATGAGATCCTCTGCGCAATATTACCTTTTCTGTTATATAGGGCGGCAAAGTCCTTGAAAGACCTTGTTGAAGTGAGTATTTTTTCAATGGTCATTCCCTGGGTTCTATATCCTTCACATAGATAAGCGGCTGATCTTCGTATTTCTTGAGCATCGGTGTATAGAGAATGCTGTAAACCTTTCCCCTCTCAAGCCTCGGGCCGAAACTTCCATTATAAAGAGATATTCCAAAGTACTTCTGCGAGTTTTTTCCGAACTCCATAAAAAGGGATTTACCGTCCTTTCCATACCTTCTGAAGTCCTCTAAAATAATATTGCGTTCAAGATAGGTAGGCGGCGGCATTTGCTTGCCGAAAGGGCCGCACATCTTAACAATATGCAAATGGTCCTTAGATACTTTTTCTACGGGTAAAAAATCAT
>JAIVYW010000148.1:0-4988 GCA_048635215.1 Candidatus Atribacteria bacterium | reverse complement strand
ATCAACGGCAATTGAAACTGCTGTATTATCTGTAATGAAGATCGATCTGATAGGCACCGCTGATGATAATGATGTTTCCGGAGCAAAGGTATATCTTGATAATGGTGACTCTACTTTTTCTGTGACCGATGACACATTGATCGGAACCGGAACATTTACAAGTGGAACAGCAGATATTAATATTGCGGATCAGATCATCGGCACGACCGCAAAAACATATTTTCTCTGTCTTGATATCTCCGCTGATGCCGTAAATGGACATACGATAGGCATTTCATGCGGTGATACGACATATTTTACGGTGATCTCTCCCGATACTATTTCAGAAGCGAATATTCCATTTGAATCGGGACTTACAATTATCAAGAACTATGCTGACTCGCTTGAAGATACGGTGATATATCCGAATCCATGGAATAAAGAACTTTCCGGTGAATATATTATTTTCAGCCAGCTCACAGAAGATGTGACCATTAGGATATATACTGTTGCCGGAGAATTAGTGTTGGAAACAGATGCGGACGGACAATCCGAATGGCAATGGGACCTGACAAATGAAGATGGTGAAGAAGTCGCCGCGGGTATGTATTTTTGCTATATCACGAATGACGCGGGTGAAACACAGATATTCAAGGTCGCTGTTATAAAGTAAATAGGTGATAGGTTGATAGGGTGATAGGTGAAGAAATAGGTGATAAGGTAATAGGTTGATAGGATGATAGGTGAAGAAATGGGTGATAGGTTGATAGGGTGATAGGTGAAGAAATAGGTGATAAGAGGATAGAGTCAGGGAGAGATATAGTAGGATGATAAGAGGGTTACATGGCCTACGAGCGGTTTGAAGATTTAGAGGTCTGGCAGGAAGCTCGCCGATTTAGACAAGAAGTATTTACTCTTGCAAAGAAGTTTCCTGATGAAGAGATATATGTCTTAACAAGTCAAATTAGAAGGGCAGCGATTTCGATAACTGCGAATATCGTTGAAGGATATGGACGGTTTCACATTCAAGAGAATATTCAATATTGCAGAATCGCCAGAAGTTCTTTAAATGAATGCCTTGATCATTTATATTGCGCGTTAGACTGTAAATACATTAATCAAGATGAGTTTGATGAATGCTATGAGTTTGGAAGAGAAGTAGAGCGAATTCTAAACGGCTATATTAGATTTCTCAAGAAAAGGAAAGATTAATATTCTTAATTAAGTAAAAAGCTTCGAGCACGCTGAGAAAAGTAAATGAGAATATACGGTATAAATGATGTGCTATAAGCGCGGCGTGTGATGTAGAATAGGGGCGAGAGAAGTGCTTCTACCTTGTCCCCCACCTACAACCTTATCACCCTATCATCGTATCACCCTCAAGGCTTTAGCCTTGCTGCCTTGAATTTATCAGTGTTTTGGGGTAAAATCATATTGTCAGGAGTAAGTAATGAGTTTAGAGTCCCAAGAAAGAGGATTAATGAAGATCCGACTGGATAAGATCAGCGAATTGAGAGAAAAGGGGATCAACCCATACCCATATAAATGGGAGAGCAAGGATAATATAGAGGCCTTGAGGAAAGAATACGATCATATCAAGGCGGAAGAAGAAACAGAGCATATCGCTTCGCTTGCCGGAAGAATGGTTGCCAAGCGCCGTCAGGGCAAGGCGGGGTTCGCTCATATTCAGGATATGGGCTTCCGCATGCAATTATATCTAAGACTGGACATTCTGGGAGAGGATCAGTACTATCTCTATAAGAAGGCCGATATCGGAGATTATGTGGGCGTGGTCGGAAAGGTATTCAAAACACGGACCGGTGAATTGTCCATACTGGTTTCAGAGCTGACGATACTATCAAAGTCCCTTCGTCCGCTTCCTGAGAAATTCCATGGCTTGAAGGATGTTGAGACCAGGTATAGAAAGAGATATCTGGATCTTCTTTCCAATCCGGAAAGCATGGAAGTATTTGTAAAGAGATCTCGGATCATCTCCGAGCTCAGAAATTTCCTTGCCAAGGAAGAATTTATAGAAGTCGAAACCCCTCTTTTACAGACCATCCCCGGCGGCGCAGACGCGAGACCGTTCGTAACCCATCACAATACGCTGGATATGGATCTCTTTTTGCGTATCGCTCCGGAGCTATTCTTAAAAAGATTGATCATCGGCGGCTTTAATAAGGTCTATGACATGAATCGTAATTTTCGTAACGAGGGAATGGACCGCAATCATAACCCTGAGTTTACTATGCTGGAGACCTATGCGGCATATTGGGATTACAATGATGTTATGGATTTTACCGAAAGGATGATCAAATATGTTACAGAAAGTGTCTTTGGGAAGGACCATAAGATCATTAGAGACGGAAAAGAATTCACATTTACTTTTCCTTTCAAACGCCTTTGCATGATAGATGCGGTCAATGAAGCCGCATCAATAGATATTGACTCCATGGAAGAAAGTCAGCTGATAGATATGGTAAGTAAGCTAGGGAAAGAAAGGCCTGTTTCAAGAGGAAAAGCGATTGAGAAACTTTTTGAACACTTTGTTGAACCGAATATATTTGAGCCGACATTTGTTATTGATTTTCCAAAGGAGTCCTCTCCATTGACGAAGGATCATCGTTCAAAAAAGGGTTGTGTAGAGCGCTTCGAACTTTTCATGGCGGGAATGGAATTGGCGAATGCCTACTCAGAGCTTAATGACCCTGTTGAGCAAAAAAACCGATTTGAGATGCAGGAGAATTTCAGACAGAAGGGAGATGACGAGGCACAGCGGCTCGATGAGGATTTCATTGAAGCGCTTGAATACGGCATGCCCCCGACTGGCGGCCTTGGCATCGGCATAGATCGTCTGGTCATGATACTAACTAATCAGAATACATTGAGAGATGTTATCTTGTTTCCGACAATGAGGAGGGAGAAGGAATGATATTATTTTCAAAAACATATGAGGATCTTGTTGTTGAAGCTGTTGGATATATTCAGCTGCATGAATATCCGAAAGCGAGGACGCTTTTGTCACGAGCAATGAAGAAAAGGAGCAATGTTTCTGACGCTTATGAATATATGGGGATTCTATGCCTGAAAGAGAGTAAAGAGGATGATGCCTCTAAGTATTTCCAAAAGGCCGACGAGATCGCCGGGGGAATGCTGAAGAATATGTACTTTAATTCGGGGGTCATTTTCTATAAACGGAATATGATCAGCGAGGCGTTGGAAGCTTTTTCAAAAGTAAGACTGATCGAGAAGAATAATAAATTTGCATTATATTATCTTGGCCAGATATTCTCGAAATCAGGAAATTATAAGGGCGCGATAGATGAATTTCAGGAAATATTAAAGAAATATCCGGATGACAAGAAGACCCTTGAAAGCTTGGGCTATGTGTACTTTGACTTGAAAATGGCAGACAAGGGTATTGATGTCTTTTTGAAATTGCATGAACTGGACGATCAGAATGAAACCTATATTTTCAATATCGGATATCTGCATAAATTCAAAGGCGATTATGACAAGGCCATTACCTACTTTGAGAAGGCTCAGGAGATAAATTCCGAGAATTATCTGATATATGTGAATCTGGGTGAGGTTTACCGCTTTAAAAAAATGTATGATAAGGCGGAGGAAATGTTCAATAACGCTATCGAAAGATTTCCGATGGATTTTATGACCTTCTACGACATGGGCCTGGTTCTGCTGGAACAGAAGAAGTACGAGAAGGGATTGGAATATTTTCTTAAGGCCTATGAGCTGAATAGTGAAGATATCTATTCTATAAATAAGATCGCTCAGGTCTATACTATCCTGGGTGATATTGAAAATGCTCAGGAATATTATGAGATGGCCATTGTTAAAAATTCTGATGATCCGTATTCCCATTTTAAATTTGCTGAATTCCTTTTAAAGCAGAATCAGAAGGAAAGGGCGATCGTAGCGCTCAATAAAGTATTGGAATTAGAGCCCAATTATATTATAGCCAAGTTAAAGCTGAATGAGCTTGAAGGGTAATGGTATATTTCCCGTCGGAGCAGGAACCCGGGCTGGAATCTCTGCGGTCCCATGCTAAAATAATTCCATATCTCGCATTTTTAGGAGTATTGCTCCTATCAGTTCAATTGTTTTACCTGCAGATAATAGAAAGAGATAAGTACTATGATCTATCGACAAAGAATCTGATCCATAGGGAAAAGGTAAAAGCCCGCAGGGGCAAGATAATGGACAGGAACGGGAAACTTATTGCGGGTAATCGAATGGGCTACAATCTTTATGTCGCATCAGGACTTTCAAAAAAAGAGAGATTAAAGGCGATCACTTCACTGGGTTCACTGGGTATCAAGTGGGATGCCCGGAAATACAAGACAAATCGCTCCAACCTTGTGAAGAGGTATCTGGAATACCCTTTGTATTTAGAGCTGACCATTAATTCGGAGAAGTATCCGTATATTTATGTTGAGGAGATCCCTCTCCGGGATTACTATTACAAGGAGATATTTTATCACCCGGTTGGATATGTTTCCTTGATAAGTCCGGAATATCTGAAGTCAAAAAAGTACGCGAATTACGATGATAACGATTACATAGGCAAATCGGGCCTTGAAAAAAAGTATGAAGGACTTCTGAAGGGAACTGATGGGCTGAGAATCTTGCTCAAGGATACATACGGGAAGAAAATGGTCCTGTCCTCGGGGAATCTGGGCTCGGAATCACTTTATAAAAAACTCCATGCCGGCGAAAGGGAGCCTAAAGACGGTAAAGATATTATTTTGTTTGGGCTTGGTGCAGTCAAAGGGGTTGGTTCAGCAGCAGTTGAGTCAGTTCTTGAAGTGCGCGAAGATGGCGAGTTCAAGTCCATGCAGGAGTTTGTCAACCGTATAGAGCCGCAAAAGGTCAACAAGCGTGTGTTTGAGTCGGTAACGAAGTCAGGCGGCTTTGATGCCTTCGGACTCTCTCGTCGTGCTATTCTCGGACAGATGGAGCTTATCATCCAGACGGCTAAAGATGCTTCA
>JAIVYW010000147.1:0-4997 GCA_048635215.1 Candidatus Atribacteria bacterium | reverse complement strand
TCAAGGCATTTACCAATTCGAGAAATTCCTCTTTCGAGATCTTCCCTTCTTCAAATAGATCAATAATTCTATTGAGTTCGCTATCCATGATTTTCCTCCTTATTATTTTTCAAGCTGTCATTAATGATGTTGCTCATGATATTCCTCCTCTCCACCTTTAACCTTGAACCTTGAACTTCTGAACAATCTTCTAAACTTCGTACACCGCACTCATTGTTCGTTGGAATTAACTTAAATCCAAACATTCCATTGTCACCGTATTTGTGAATCAGCGCACTAGACATTATAAATTCTTCAGCAATTTAGCTGCCTCTGAGGGAGAGATCTCTTCTCTTTCCATTCTCGTTATGATCTCCATCCGGGGGTTTGTCCCGGCGTCCTCTTCGCTTTCTTCGGAAGAAAACCCCAAAGCAGCGATCAAGGTATTCAATCTGGCCCTTACAGTCGGGTAGGAGATATTCAATTCTCTTTCTACTTCCTTGATATTCCCTCTGTTCTTTATAAAGACCAATGCAAAGTCCACTTCTTCACCGGAAAGATGAAGAAACGGATCGGTATCAAAATTCCCCTGCATCGTTAAGCCGCAGCCTGTACAGGTCAATTCGGACACTTTTGTTGCCGCGGAGCAGGCCGGGCAGTTTCTGATTATCTTCATTGTCAACTCCTCTTGTGTCATATTGTAATGTATAATATTAAGAAAGTCAAGGAAAAATCCAAAAAATATTAAATAAATTAATATAAGAAATTAAGAATAGCGAGAAATGTGCGATGAGAAGTGAAGATAATGAATGAATAATATAATTTTGATTTTGCTTTATTCAAGCGTATCAGGGGACGGTGGTTGCAAAAGTTGCAAATTCACACGCGCTATCCTCGCAGTGCCCCTTAATTACTACATATAGCGCCTTATTTAACTTCACATCAGGACATTTCTCCATGAATCCAAAATAACTGAGCATCAAATTCGTTGTATTATATATCCGGCCCAGTATAAGATGAATTAGAAGATCATAAATTCGAATATTTTCATGGCGTGCAACTTTTGCAACCACCGTCCCCAATTTCGCACAAATTAAAATGCGTTGGAGCAAGCCTCCTCGAAAATCGCTCCGATAACATTTGAGCATGCCTCCTGGCATCCGTCTCTTATCGCATAAAAAAGGAATATACCGGATACTACGGCAGTATTTCCGACACAGCCGAAAATTGCCCATTTCGTATTGATGGATTGCAGGGTTTTCCGATAATTTTCAGTGTAAATGCCAACGAAGTCCTCACTCCTTCCCACAAGGGATTCCGGGGATGGTACAGGTACAAAGAGATAAGAAATTCCAACAGCAAAGATATTAAAGAGAAATCCTGCTGAAAACCAGAGTGTTCTATTCGCATATACGGTTGCATCATATTCTGAAAGAAAGAGTGGGTTGGCTCCATCTTCGGGAGAAATGATACTGTCGCTCAGGGGAGAAACGCAAGTAAGGGCAAGTAGTAAGATCAGGATCGCTGTTTTCATCATACCTCCGAATTGATTATAATTGATAAACACGAATTTATCAAATATTGGTTGTTGTGCCTTAGCTTCCCTTTGCAGTTGAAATGAGATGAAAAAAGTAATATAATGTAAAAGGAATGGAGGATTTTATTCAGGTGAATAAGAAAGATGTCAAGACAGGCGCAAAAATGAGTTCTGAGCCCAGAAGCGAACTCCTTCACCAATATCATTCCCTGATAGAATCCGCAAAATTAGCAGTAATAGAATTTGACAAGGCAGGTAAAATGGTATGGGCTAATAAAAACGCATTGGAGACGCTCGGAGTATCTGATGCGTCCAAGGCCGGATCCCTTGCCGATGTGATCAGGAAGGAAGGTGTATTTGACATAATGGGCAACCCTCTTCTGCCTGAAACCCTGCCCATGAATATTGTCGCTACTCAGAAGATACCTGTTACCGATTTCAAGTGTTCCCTTGAGATCTCTAAAGGAAACAGGATCATGTATTCAATAAATATGTTCCCTTTACTTGACAAGAACAATGACTTGACCGGAATACTTTCATCTTTTAAGGATATTCAATCCGAATTCGAGGCAAAGAAAGCTCTCGAATCATCGGACAAGGCCTTTCATATTTTTTATGATGCTGTACTGGGACTTGCAGAAGAGAATGATATCGATGTGATCATCAAATTGATCGCCGATCATGCTAAGTCAATTCTCAATGCCAATGATTGCGCTGTGTATATCTTTAATTATGAGGACATGGTACTTGAGCCGGTTTACTCTAACGCTGCCCCCGAAGATAGAGAAGCTATTATGAATTACAAGATCGAGCTTGGCGAAGGATTAAGCGGCACAGTTGTCGAATCGGGAGTGCCGACATATATTAATTACGATCAGGGCTTTGATATTTCCGTTCATATTCCCGGTACCGATGAGAATATTGATGAACGCGAATCCGTGATCTCTGTCCCTTTGTTTTCTGCAACTGGAGAAATGTTCGGTGCCATGACCCTTGGAAAATACGACGCGGTCTTTTCGGATGAAGATCTGCAAAAGCTTTCGATCCTTGCCCGATTGGAAGAATTAGCCATACAAAGGATCAAAACAACAGAATCGCTAGTAGATTCAGAGGAAAAATACCGAATGCTGATCGAAGAGATCCACGACGCTATCTTTATTATTTCTGACAGTAGATATTCCTTTTTTAACGACAGCTTTATGGAGATGACCGGTTATTTAAGAGATGAGTTGATCGATATGAACAGTTTGGAGATCATTCACCCGGATGACAGGGAGAAGATCCGTGCAATAGCGGTAGCAAGGAAAGAAAACAAGAAGGTTCCCGAGATGTACACCGCCAAGGTTATCAGGAAGAACGGAGAAGTTCGAAAGATTGAATTCTCATCAAATAACACACATTATAAGGGAAAGCCCGCGGTTCTTATCGTAGCAAGAGATATTACGCAGGTTACCGGCCTCGATTGAGTACCCGCTCACAGCGTGGGGTGAAGAAGATTGTTCAAAAGTCCGCAAGTTTAAAAGGAAAACAATTGCCGCACCCGTAACCCGGAAATCAATATTTCGCTTAACCCATTAATTCTCCTGTTACAATCGTTTCACGCCGCACCCCAAACAAGATATGGGACATGACGTCGACAATTCATTGGAACGTCTGTCCCGATGTAAAAGTACCAAGCGGAGAGTTGAAAATTGTGAAGCAATACGAGTGTTCTGATTCATAAAGACGGTAACAATGGCTGATGCTATTTTGATCCGTATTCCAGGCGCGAGGAGCGCCGCATACCCACAGCGGTCTGTAAGTAATTAGTGCTCTGATCCATAAAGACGTTAACAATGGCTGCTGCTGTTTTAATCCGTATTCAAGGCGCGAGGACCGCCGCATACCCACAGAGGTATGTAAGCGACGAGCAACGCAGAAGACAGAAAAGAGCATCAGCCCGAAGGGAATATCATCTTTGGCCAATTTCTTCCTCTCTCTTCGCTTACGGACCACGAAGGGTACGCCACGCTCATTGTTCGTTGGAATTGACTCAAATCTAAACATTCCATTGTCGCTGTATATATGAATCAGAGCACTAAACTCTTCGCAATGTATAGAATCACGCGATAACATTCTCCACACATCTTTGAATCTCACTTCCTTTTTCTCTCCTAATTGTTCATTATTCATTTCCCAATTCTTCATTGTATTATCCCACTTCACACTTTCTTTTTCACTTGTGTCTTGTCACTTGTGCACTTGTGCTCGTGTGCTCTTGTGCACTTATTTATGAATCAGCTTACCTGTTTACTAAGTAATAATTGAACTCCACGCCACTCATTTTTGCATGCTTCTGCTCATAGCTCAATTGTGGGAATTCATTCTGTACATCCTCATAAACGCTTTCACTCAGCAATATGTCATCAGATGACGCCAGGTCTTCACCCAATTTGGATGCCATATTGACAGCGTCGCCGAATATTTCTCTTTCGAGAAAAAGTATCTCACCTTTGGCTAAGCCCGCACAGATGGTGAATGTATCTTCTTCGGATTTTCCCGCATTCATCTCCTGCAGTCTTTTTTGCATATTCATAGCGCATGTCAGTCCGGCCTTGGAAGTGGGGAATATGGCGAAGATATCATCCGCCCATTCCTTTACGACTTTGCCGCCGTGCGCCTGAATGACGATATCCATCTCCCTGTACGCTTTCTGCATTGTTGAAAGGAAATGAATAATGCCGTACTGCTTGGTCCGTCGTGTAAAATTTGACGAATCCGTTATCATTACGGTCAGCGTTTCGCCGTATTTATCAAATATCATCTTGTCGAATGCCGCTGGATCATCTGCTTGATCCCTCTTGTCCAAAAGCCCGAGAAAATCCTCATACTTTCCCATATATCACCTGTAAACCCGATCCTCTATCTGGATCATATCAACATAGAATACCTCACACGAACGGTCTCCGCTATCCTTTCTGGTAAGTGAGCTCACCCACTCAGATGGCCCGTTTTTGGTATTTGCTTCGACTCTCACAAGGTAGCCCTGCATATATATCAAGTCGTTCTTTTTTACGGTCAATACCGCCTTCCAAACATTATCGGTCGCGGGAATGATATGATGATTGGAGGAGTTATACTGTATTTCTTTTTCAGAAAGCGGGCAGTCGGCTTCATATCTAAAATAATACCATCTCCCGCTCTGGCTGAATTTAATATATTCGTCATACTTCTCAGTAGAGAGATGAGGTCCCCATCCCAGGGCGAAATCTACGGGAGAGATGGCAGATGTCCATCCGTGTATATATTTTTTTCTGCTGAGCACTCTTGCATTGATATAATACTCTGCCCTGGGCCTGATCATACACGCCGCCGGCTTGGTTTTCTTGACAAAGAACTCCGCCCCCTCATATGTGAACTGTTCGGGTGCCTTTTCAGCTGTAATAAGCTCAGAAGAATACTCTGAGATCTCCGGCTTACCCGGTCCGCATGAGATCAGAGC
>JAIVYW010000146.1:0-4988 GCA_048635215.1 Candidatus Atribacteria bacterium | reverse complement strand
GGTCTATAATGTTTTATACGATGCCGACATAGTCTTCGATATAAGTTCCGATACCTCGTCATATGACCTGCGTATCGATGTCTATTCGATAGAGGGGAAATATCTTTTCAATATCTGGAACGCTCCCCGGCCTTCCGATCTCACGGTCGAGTGGAACGGCAAAGACCCGAAGTATTCGAAACTCGAAGCGGGCCTGTATCTGGTATATTTTGAGAAAACGAATAGTGAAGGGGAAAAGACCCGTTTCTTTCTGCCGTTGCTGGCGGCGCATAAATTGGAAAAATAAGTAAGTATGGCTCTATTTCTTGGGGAAATGTTAATTCAAGCCGGCGCGATCACCAATGAACATCTGAAGATGGCGCTTGAAACTCAGAAGAAAGAGGATTCGGAAGGCAAGGAGCATAGAAAATTAGGTAAGATCCTTGTTGAAGCGGAGTATATCGAAGAGGACAAACTTTATCAGTTCCTCGCGAATAAATTCAGCATGGAGCTGGTCGATCTTTCTCTCTACGAGGACATTCCCGCCACTATCCTGGAAACAATCCCCGCCAAGATAGCAAAAAAACTCAAGGTCATTCCCATCGATGTTCTCGGACAATCCCTTTCAGTGGTCATCTGCGATCCGGGGGAGAAGACCAAGATAGTGGGCGATCTTCAATTCAGGACAGGGCTGGAGATAGAGGTGATGCTTGCCGCTGAAACACAGATATCAGGAGCGCTTGAGAAATTCTATCAGGATACATCAAAGGTAAGCGATGAGATAGCTGACTTTGAGACCTCGATCCTTGAGGGAGATGTTCTTATCGAAGAGGAAGAGGAAGAGAGTGAGATGGAAGTGCAGGCCTCTGTCGAAAATTCTCCTATGCAGAAATTCGTCAGGGGAATAATCACGAAGGCGGTGAATAGAGGTGTTTCCGATATTCATATCGAGGTCTTCGAGAAGATATTGAGGGTAAGATACCGGCTTGACGGTATGCTTATTCCCGAGGGCAAGCCCCTTACCGCGAAATTTAAAAATAATGTCGCTGCGGTAGTAAAATCAATGGCGCACTTGCGGATCGATGAAAAAAGGGTTCCCCAGGATGGCAGGATCAAGATGCGTATAGGCGGTAGAGAGGTTGATTTCCGTGTATCGACACTGCCCTGCATCCACGGCGAAAAGATCGTTATGAGAATTCTCGATAAGAGTAATTTGATGCTCGATCTTACAAAGCTGGGTTTTGAACCTTCGCAGCTAAAATATTTTGACAAGGCGATCGCTTCTCCATGGGGTATGATTCTGATAACAGGGCCGACCGGTTCGGGAAAAACAACCACTCTATATTCCGCATTGTCCAATCTGAATAAGACCTCGGTCAATATCATGACGGCGGAGGATCCGGTCGAGTACAATCTCAAAGGAATTAATCAGGTACAGATACATCATGATATCGGAATGACATTTGAGGCCGCTCTGAAATCATTCCTCCGGCAGGACCCTGATATTATCATGGTCGGAGAGATCAGGGATTTTCCTGTTGCCGAAACAGCGATCAAAGCCGCTCTTACAGGCCACCTTGTCCTTTCCACGCTTCATACAAATGATGCACCTTCCTCGATCACGAGATTGGTGGATATCGGTATAGAACCGTTCCTCGTGGCATCATCTACCGTCTTGGTCATGGCGCAGCGTCTTGTAAGACAGATCTGCCCTAAATGTATAGAGCCCACGGTTATCCCTGAGGTGGAACTGGAAAAACTGAATTTCAGCCCCGAGGAACTTGAAGGGGCGACAATGATGAAAGGGAAGGGCTGCGCATTTTGTTCGGATAAGGGGTATAAGGGAAGGATCGCCATTTACGAGATCATGCCGATCACCGAAGAGATCAGAGAGATGATCACGAATAATGCCACCGCCCTTGACTTGAAAAAGAAAGCCATGGCTAATGGAATGGCGACATTGCATAAAAGCGCGCGAATTAAATTCCTGAGAGGAGAGACAACGCTTGAAGAAGTACTGAGAGTTACTGGAAGCGGTGAGGGTGACATTGGCTGATCCGGAAATCGCGAAAAAAATAGAGTCACATCTGAACCTTGCCTGGGTATATTTCAAGCAGGATCTTCTTGAAGACTCTTCAAGCGAATTGAATGAAGTATTGAAACTGGACAAGGGAAATAAGAAATCCCTTAAACTGCTTTCTGATATCTTCATGAAGAAGGGCGATGTCGAGAAAGCGGAATCCATTCTCAGCCAGATACTCGATTTGGATGAGAAGGATAATGAGATATTGGAAGAGATGGGCAAACTCCAATACAAGAAGGGGAATCTGAAGGGCTCCATCGGTTATTTCGCAAAATGCCTGAAGAACGGCTATTCCAATCTGGATATCTATATACATATCGCGAATATCTTTAAGACCCTGGGAAATTATCCCAAAGCGCTTGCCGCGGTGAAGAATGCGCTGAAACTGGATCCTGAGAACGGCGGCGCAATGATACTGGGCGGTGAGATATATCTGCTTACCGATAATTACGAAGAGGCGATCGGCCTTTATGAGAAGATGCTGAAGGGTGATGAGGAGAATTTAGACCTTTATAAGACCTTGGGCTCCATATATATGTTCCAGAAAAAATATGAGGAGGCCATTGATATCTTCAAGAAGGCGAATGAGCTCTTTCCAGATGATCTGGGCGTTCTGAACAATGCCGCTCTGAGCTATTATAAAGAGGAGAAACATCGGACCGCCATCAAAATATTCAAGTTCCTTCTGGAAAAATCCCCCGATGATCATGAGATCCACTCAAATCTTGGAAATGTTTATATGAAACTCGGGCAATTACATGATGCCCTTACCTGTTTCCTTGAAGCTTCCCATCTGCGGCCGAAGGATGTGCGTCTGCTGACCTCTATTGGTGTTATCTATGAGAATATGGACAGAAGTAAAGAGGCGATCGAAACCTTCCAGAAAGTTCTGAAAATGGATGATAACAATCTGATCGCGAAATACTATCTGGCGAATCTGTATTTGTATGAGGATATCGCTGATACGGCGATCGAGCTCTATGATCAGATATTGGAGGCAGATCCGGAGTTTTCCGAGGCCAAGACCAATTTAGCCCTCTGTTATTTGAAGCAGAAGGATTATGATACCGCATTGAAACTCTACGATGAGATACTGGCGAAGGATAAGGATAATCAGGTTGCCGTTGAGAACAGAAACTTTATTCTTTCAATTCAAAATGGGGAGTCTGAGTGAACTGCCCTACTTCATAAGGTAGGCAATGATCGCCTTCTTCCCAATATTCGAACGCGCCGCTTCAAAGTTCCTGTCCCAAACCGCCAAGAGGAGGTTTTGTGAAAAATAACGACTCATCCCTTAAAGACGCCTATTGTATCGGCTGTGGAAAAGACAATCCGATCGGATTGAAACTTGAATTTTCTCAGAATTCCGATGGCGAGATCGTCACGGAAAGTAAGCTTGAGAGGGAATTCGAGGGATACGAAGGGATCGTACACGGTGGAATAATATCGCTCATACTTGATGAAACCTGTGCGAAGGCGGTTCACTTTGCCGGATATAAGGGTGTAACCGCAAGGATAAAAGTGTCTTTTCTCCGGCCATTTCGTGTAGGTGAAGATTTTACATGCACCGCGAAAGCGGAAGAGCCCGATGGAAGGAGGATAGCGGTCAAGGCGCAATTAAGCTCCGAAGGTGAATTAAAAGCCCGCTGTGAATGTATATTTGTTATTATTGAGGATTGATCATGGAAAATGAGAAGAATTCTTTGTTCAGAGATAAACTGGTGCTGCTGAGGGATAATATCGCTACCGTGATCAAGGGCAAGAACAGAAAGATAGAGCTTGTCCTGATCGCGTTCATGGCGGAGGGGCATGTCCTGATCGAGGATGTTCCGGGGGTAGGCAAGACAATGCTCGCGAGAAGTGTCGCGCAATCCGTTTCCGGTATATTCAAACGAATTCAATTTACAAACGACCTTCTGCCCACTGATATACTGGGTAATTTCATTTATGAGAAGGATAAGGGTGAATTTTCATTCAGAAAAGGCCCTATTTTCGCAAATATTCTTCTTGCCGATGAGATAAACAGGGGAACTCCGAAGGTTCAATCCGCCCTTTTGGAAGCAATGGAGGAGAATACGGTATCCCTTGATGTGAGCACATTCAAACTGCCGTCTCCATTCTTTGTGCTGGCGACCGAGAATCCGGTCGAGCAGTCGGGTACATTTTCTCTTCCCGAAGCCGAACTCGACCGTTTTATGATAAAGATAGACATTGGATATCCCTCGAAAGAAAGTGAAGAGGAGATACTTGAATCGGTTCAGATAAGGCATCCCATACATGACCTTAAATCCGTATTCGAATCCTCATCCGTGGAGGATCTGCGAAATACCGTTAAAAGAGTGAAGGTGGGAAAAGAAATAAGGAATTATATCGTTCGCCTTATGACCGCTTCCCGGGAGCATTCCGATGTCTTCCTCGGCGGCAGCCCCAGGGCTTCGATCGCTCTTCAGAGGATGGCGCAGGGGATCGCTGCTTTTGAGCAGCGCGCATATGTGATCCCTGATGATGTCAAATACGCATTCGTGCCTGTATTGAGGCATCGTTTGAAACTGACACCTCAGGCGCGGATCAATAATCTCACGGTGGATAATATCTTAAAGGGGATCCTGAAGGATGTCAAGGCTCCATAGAGAGATTGTTCAAAAGTTGAAATGTTCAAAGGTTCAAGGTTATGCTTCGCAGAGTCGAAATGGTTGATAAGGTGATAGGGTGATAAGTTGATAGGTAGAGAAATGGGTGATAGGTTTGTAGGTGGGCAAGGGAAATGAATAATGGAGATATAATACAATGAATAATTGCAGTATATTTGCAGAATAGAGAAGGAATGACAGAATACAATGAATAATTGAGAAATGAATAAAGAACAATTAGGAGAGAAAAAGGAAGTGAGATTCAAAGATGTGTGGAGTGGAGAAGATTGTTCAAA
>JAIVYW010000145.1:0-5014 GCA_048635215.1 Candidatus Atribacteria bacterium | reverse complement strand
GACGAGCCGGTCACGATTCGAGAGCGCGTCGACGCCCACGAGCCGCGCGATCTCTTTGATGATCTCAAGGACATACTCTCTCGTAAATCGTGAACCGGGGTCGACCCAATATTCTTTTTCCGCTCCCTTCCATGGTTTTCCGGTCTCAATATTTACAAAGGCATGCCTCCCTGAATCATATTTGAAAAGAACCTTATCTTTGAAACAGACGACACGCGCGACAACATTGAATCCTTCCTTTTTGATCCTTTTGATTATTTTCTTCATATTCCAATCGTAATGGTCGGCTCCGACCTTCTTTATAATATGGGATGAAGGTGGAAAGAGAACATAGCCATTATCATCCTTGAAGGGTATCACAACGGTGTTGAAACCCATCTTCTTGTATTTTTCCATGTTCTTAGTGAAGTCACGGACACGATGCGGAAGAATATGAATGGCATATACACCGTCGCGTTTATTATTCTCAACGGGCTCTTTTTGCAGCCGGAAAGCCGCTCCATCTTTGAATTTGATACCCGCGATAAAATCGTCGGGCAATTTCCGAACGGGCTCTGCCTTGTATTTTAAGCCGTTCATAAAAAGAAGATCGCTTCCGCTTTCCGAGGTCAGCGTGATATATTTTTCGCCTACCATGAAGTCCTCGACCTTATGCTGTTCATAGAAAGTTGATAGCGGCTGCCATTCCTTTGTATCGGTCAGGACGAAAACATTTATTCCGAAATCCTGCGCCGCATAGATCTTTCCGTTCTTTCGGAAAAGCCCGATCACCTCCTCAAAATAATTGGTTTCCTTGGTATAGTAATTATTTGATAAGCCCCTGTAGAGCCGCTTCTGCTCATCAGATCCCCATGGGAAGTGAAGTACGCCGTTTTGTGATGTGCCTGCATATATACCGGAATCATCCATCTCACAGCAGAAGAAGTAATAAGCATCTCTGGTCTTGACCTTCTCCGCCATTGTATCTCCGAACGAATATCTGAAGAGCGTTGAATCAGAGATAGCTACGAGATTTGTCTCATTGAAAGAAACATCGGATAGCGCAGGGAACTCAAAAAGGAGCTCTCCCGTTTCACCGATCGCCGCCTCCGGAGGAATGATCTCTGTTAAGACCTGCATTGTCCTGAAGCGGTCATAGGTAATAAAGAGATTCTTTTTGGTAATGATGTAGAACCTTTCATCCCCGTCCCATCCCAATTTCCTGACTTGCTCTCCCTCGGGGAGGCTTTTTGACACATAGAGTTTACTACTATGCTCACGATAGATCAGGCCTCTTTTATCTATCAAGACCCCTTGTGCGAAGAGGGGAATGATCGAAGAAATAAGGAGTAATATGCTTAATGCCTTTTTCATGAAATGCTATTATATCAAAGAATCTCTGCTAATGCAAAGAAGCGTGAAGCGAGCTTCACAGTGTCCCAGTGGACCCAGGGACAAGTGGACCCAGTGGAACAGGAGGAAGGGACAAGGCACAAGCGCAGAAGAAAGTGTGAAGTGTGAAGTGTAAAGTGATAAAAACAGTACTAGGTGCGATGTACGAAGTGGAAAAAGAAACACACCCGTAATCGGTAATTCGATATTTCGCTTAACTCATTAATTCTCCTGTTCCAATCATATCACGCCGCACCCCTAAGGACAATGAACAATGTACAATTGACAATGAACAATTGCGAGATAAAATAGACACATATCTGTCATTCCCAACTCGATTGGGAATCCATCCCCTTTCCTATCCTCACTTCACACGTGACACATCACACCTCACACTTCGTTCGTTCCGAACGACCGTCTGTCCCGATGTAAAAGTTCCAAGCAAAGAGTTGACAGGAAGCGGAGCGTGTAAACTCTTTGCCCCGTTAGAATCAAGCGCTATCGTCATCCTCAATACCTGTCTCTATACATATTTCTGATTATTTCCTTCTTTTCTTATCCAACACCCGCTTATGGATCAGAGCACTTACACAGAAAATAGCTTCGAAAGGGCCGCTTCAGCTGGAGAAAGTTCCTCCAAAGCCTTTGAATAATTGTCGCGGGAAATCGGCGTATCAGAGAATTTCACTTCTGTAAAATCCCTCACAATATTCAGGACTCCGTGTTTCTTCAATATTGAAACCTCTGATCTGAAATTACCGTATTCCGGACCCATGAGCACCTTTGACCCAAAACTTGCGGGCTCCACGGGATTATGCCCGCCCACCTCTTGCTTAAAGCTCCCGCCTATGAAAGTGATATAAGATCTCGGATAAAGATCGTTGAGACGGCCCATTGTGGTAACAATATAAAGTTTGGATGATGACAATTCCTCCGGAGTACTGAATATCTCCGGAGAAAAAGAAGCGAATCTCTTAAAAACTTCCTGACAGCGGCCTATATGACGGGGCGCGATAATAATTATCTTCCCTTCAAGAAATTCTTTGGAAAGAAAGCGCGTGATCATTTCCTCGTCGGATAGATGTGTCGAGGCGAATAACAACACATCCCGCCGAAGATCTTTTTTACTCAAACACAGGCCTGTGTATTTCGTATTTCCTATCACAGAAGACCGGATCCGCAATCGCTGCGCCTTTGCCTGCTCATATAAATCTTTTGTAAAGGAAGCGTTAAGGAAGTTGAAAAGGCGACGGTAGAAAAAGGAGGCCATCTGATAATATCTCATCTTCTTCTCTGAAAAACGAAGATTGAAGATACGCTGTTTCTTTCCCAGCAAATAAGCGAGGAATATGAGATTGGGGTTTAATTCGCTTTCGGTATAATAAAATTGCCTGAATCTTGACGCAAGGATCAATGAAAGTGGCAGCAGGTCCCATGGCATAAATAAGGCCTCAACTCCATTGCCTCGCAATTTCTTCAATCCCGTAGATGTATTCACGCTGAATACCGGCTCATTGAAGCGATCTTTTAATGGCAATGTCCCTGAGTGCTCACCGACCGAAGCGCCGTGCACCAGCGTACTGCCGGTCAAACGGGGTATGGAAAATCTATTAAAATAGTCCCGTGTGCGGGAATTGAAAAGAAAGATACAGCAGAGGGGGAAAGAAATTAGAAAAAACACAAAAAGTGTAAGATTATACAGGATCAGCGTGAGCGCGAAAAATAAAATATTGATCAAATATTGCCCCTATTATGCTGTTTCATAAATAAATTGACCGTCGTTCACGAGTGAACGAGGTACGATGGGGGTATGCTTCGCAGTACCGAAGCGTTCAAAGTTCAAAGGTTCAAGGTTCCAAGTTGAGAAGTAGGTGATGGGGGTGATAGGGTGATCGGTTGATAAGTTGATAGGTGGAGAAAGGTGGACTTCCGCTTTCGCGGGAATGACAGAGGAAATGGATTCTTCGGTCGCTACCGCTTTTTCAGAATGACAAATATAATGCTTCTCAACCTCACAATTATTCATTCTTTTTTCCTATTCATTGTATTTTCCCACTTTACACTTTACACTTCACACTTCACACTTCACACTTTCTTTTGCAATTGTCCATTGTCCATTTCTCTATAGGCCTCTATTTATCAAACAGTACCTTAGGTACCTCTTTGGCCGCTTCAGGAGCTTTGAAATAATCCTCCTTGATCTGAAAATTGAAGAATCGTGCGATCATAACTCCGGGAAAGGTGCGTACTGAAATATTATACTTTTCTAGCGAGCCATTGTATCTTTTTCTTGCCACCGCGATACGGTTCTCTGTACCCGAAAGCTCATCCATCAGATTTAAAAAAGTTTCATTGGCCTTAAGATCGGGATAATTCTCCGCGATCGCAAAAAGCCGGCCTAATGCGCTTTGCAATTGTCCGTTGGCCTGTATCTTCTCGCCCATGGACTTTGCGGTGATCATCATCTGTCTGGCATCCGCGATGCTGATAAAGATCTCCTTCTCATGCTTCATATACCCCTTGACCGTGCTTATGAGATTAGGGATCAGATCGGCGCGGCGCTGAAGCTGATTATCGATCTCTGAAACAGTTTTATTCACTGACTCATCCAGGGAAACTATTTTATTGTAAATGCCTGCGACCCAAAGAACTCCGAGAAGCACAATAACGATCAAGACGATGATCACCCAAAGCGCATTACCCTTTCTTGTTTTCATATTTTCTCCTTATCAATAAATTCTACCAGCCGCGCCCATTCATCTATCACCTCAAGAAATGACTTGTCATCGATCTCGATTTTATTATTATTGTATTTCAAGTCATAGAACGATGATAGTTTTACGAGATCGATACCATTATTCAATTTTAGAAATTCATACATATCTTTTCCCGAATATTCCCGGATAACCGTTTGCGGGTCCTTTCCGGACAGCAAGCCGTTAAGGGCCTTCGGGTCCTTGTTGAGTTGTATGAAAACCATCGCTTTTAAAAGTATGTTCAAGGAGGAGAGCGCTTTAGAAAGGACTCTTTTCAAGAGCGTTTTACTGTGTGGGGAAAGAAAGATCTCTCTCATTCTGACATACTTGGCGCGAAGCTCCTCTTCAAGCCGAAGCCTGATATTGGACAGGTCAAGTTCCAGATCTCCAAGAACATCCTTGCCGTATAATTTGAAATGTCTTAACTTCATATCCAGATATTCGATCGGGAACACATCTGCGGAGCCGAGGAATTCCGAAACAGGCATCAGCAGGGGCATGGTCTTGCCCTTTTTCACCATATACCTTATGGTCTTCTGCCATTTCTTCAGATCTGCACCGGAGAGGTGAGTAACGATTATCCCGACATTGATATTGGGGACATACTCCACCGCCGATGTGGTAGAGCCGTATGTGAAGATGAATTCCACTTCTTCCAAAAGGCCGTCTTTTTCTATCCTTTCAATAAAGGTCTGCAAATAAATATTTACTTTCTGTTTTGAGATCATTGTATGCTCCTACCAACTGCCTGAGGCACCGCCGCCGCCGCTGGATCCGCCGCCGAAACCACCGAAACCGCCACTGGACCCGCCAAATCCGCTATCGTAATTTGAATAAAAATGACCCCGTCTTCCGGTATTATTGCCGCCTTCAGCTAATGCCGCCAA
>JAIVYW010000144.1:0-4991 GCA_048635215.1 Candidatus Atribacteria bacterium | reverse complement strand
TACGAAGTTATGAGATCGCCTCATCCTCCGACAGAATAGACGCTATTACCATTGGAGGCCAGGACCTGACCGCCAATATGGGCGTTTCTAAGACAAAGGAAGGCAAGGAGATACTCTGGGCCCGTTCCCAGGTCGTTATGTCCGCCAAGGCGGCAAATGTTGATGTCATTGATACCATCTTTGCCGATATCAATGATGAAGAGGGGCTCATAGAAGAGACGCGTCTGATCAAGTCATTGGGATTTACAGGGAAAGCCGTGATCAATCCGCGTCAGATAAAGCCGATACATGCTGTATTTGCCCCTTCCAAGGACGAGGTCGAGTGGGCATTTGAAGTCATAGACGCATATGAAAAAGCTCTCAAAGAAGGCCGCGGCGTGATCGCCGTGCGCGGCAAGATGATAGATCCGCCGGTAAGAAAAAGGGCTCAAAGGATCGTTGGAATGGCATATCTTATGGAGCAGGAGTAGGTAATGAAAAATAAGCTTGGCGTTAAATTACCGGAATATATTGACGGCATCGGGAAGATCCTGCCGTATAAGGGGCCGTTCACGAGAGTGAGAGGATTACATAAAGAAGGTTTGACCACCACCAGCGTTAAGATACGGTCTTCTCTTCCCGGAAAGAAAAAAGTCTTTAAAGATCTGAAAAAGGTCATAGAACTTTCCGGACTGAAGGATGGCGGGACTATCTCTTTCCATCATCATCTTCGAAATGGTGATTTTCTGCTTATGAATGTTATGAAAGTTCTCGATGAAATGGGGTTCAAAGACCTGATTTTATCTCCAAGCTCTCTTACATCCGCACATCAGGGTATCGTTGATTATGTAAGAAAGGGAGTTGTAAAGAGGATATGCACCTCCGGACTGCGGGGAGAATTGGGGAAATTCATCTCCAAGGGAAATATGGAGATCCCGGTTGTCATCAGATCCCACGGCGGCAGGGCAAGGGCCATTAAATCCGGAGATGTCAAGATAGATGTAGCATTTATCGGCGCGCCTTCCTCAGATCGCGAGGGCAATCTGAACGGTGTACGCGGCCCTTCGGCCTGCGGATCACTCGGCTACGCGATGGTAGACGCGGAATATGCTGACTGTGTTATCGCGGTCACTGATCACCTCGTGGATTACCCTAATACTCCCATCTCAATACCGCAGTATCAGGTTGATTACATCGTTTTGACTGATAAACTCGGCAATCCGGATAAGATCGGCAGCGGCTCGACACGGCTGACAACGAATCCGGTGGATCATATAATTGCGGAAAAAGCAGCAAAACTCATCTATAACTCGGGATATTTTGGAAATGGAATGACTTTTCAGACAGGTGCCGGCGGCGCGTCTCTGGCAGTCGCGAAATATGTAGCGGATATCATGGAAGCCAAGGGCGTTGTGGGTTCATATGCCATCGGCGGCATTTCCAGTTATATTGTCGATATATATAAGAGGGGACTCTTCAAGAAGATGTTCGATGTTCAGAGCTTTGATAAGGGAGTTGTCTCTTCTCTTTTGAACAATGAGGACCATTTGGAGATATCAGCGGATTTTTACGCGAATCCCTTTAACAGCGGCGCTATTATAAATAACCTTGATGTCGTTGTCCTTGCAGCTTACGAGATCGATACCGATTTTAATGTGAATGTCCTTGTGGATTCTCATGGATATGCCCAAGGGGCCTCCGGAGGGCATTCCGATACCTCCGCCGCGGCGAAACTGACGGTTATCGTAGCACCCTCGTTCAGGGCTCGGATACCCACTCTTGTTGATAGGGTGAATACAATTATCACACCGGGCGAAACCGTGGATATACTGGTTACAGAAAGAGGGATCGCGGTGAATCCGAAAAGAAAGGATCTTCTGGAGAACTTCAAAGGGAAGGGACTGAATATCATCGATATCTGTGATCTGAAAAAGAAAGTTGACAAGATAACCCTGAAACCCCGAATGGTTGAATTCGGAGATAAGATCTGCGGCCTTATTGAGTACAGGGACGGCACGATAATAGACACAATAGATCAGGTTATTGAATAATATTCTAAAAGCGCGGGAAAGGCGTTATGCGGTTCATCTTGAATTATTGAAGGTTCTCCCCGATATTCTAACTATTTCACTCACACCTCCCGGAAAGAGAAAGACTACCGCTGCCTATGAGAAATACTTCAAATACGCGGTTAATTATCTTGAGAAGATATTTCACGGAAAGATATCTGAGTTGGAGCATATCATCGATGAAGCAGGCCATCAGAAAATCTATAAATTTGATCGGATCCCCCCTTTAAAGCTGAAATTATCTCTTGTTAAGCTGGAGTCATTGTATATATTCTCGATCATGGATATGGATATTCTGTCTAATGAAGGAGAATTCAAAAGAAGCTTGATTGGTCTGCCGGCCCGCAAATGCATTGTCTGTAATCGTGGTAGCTCAAAGGCGTGTTCGACCGGGAACAAGCATAATATCACAGAGGTCAGGGCGGAATATTTCAAAGTGATGAAGAGGATCAAAGCAATACCCGAAGTAAAGAAGAAGCTTGGAAACCTGATAAGAACATCTCTGATGGCTGAGCTTGCCACAACACCGAAACCCGGCATGGTGGATCTTCTGGGGAGGGGAATTCATTCGGATATGGACTTTTCGACCTTTACCCTTTCCGCTGAGTTACTCGCCCTGCGTCTTCCGGACCTATTCAAAGCAGGTACAATGTATCCGGGCCTCAGAAGGGGACTTCTAAAGATCATCAGAGAAGAAGGCCTTAAAGTTGAAAAGAAGATGTTCAAGGTGACAAAAGGGATCAACACCCATAAGGGCGCTTTATTTATCTTTTCAATAATACTTTTCTCACTTGGGCAACTTTGGGTTGAAAGAAAAAATGTGAGCAGATGCTTATTGAAACAGAGGATCAAGCTGATCGCGAAGAGATTAACACAAGAGCTGAAAGACAGCGAGTTAATGTCTACAAGTGCCCTTATGTACAGACAATACGGCATTACAGGCATCAGGGGAGAGATGGAGAATGGCCTGAGTTCCGTATGGCGGGCGCTGGATGAGGATATCAGCTCATTTTCGATGAATGAACTTTTGCTCCGAAGATTTCTGATGTTATTTGCATTAACCGATGACACTCAGGCATATAAGAAGGTTCCCGGAGACATATTGGACAAAATGAAGCGGGATCTTGATCCGAAGGGGAGGGATCTGGAAAAAGAGATCGGCATATTTCGGAATGCCGTTGAAAAGTGGAGCTTCTCCGCCGGGGGTACCGCTGACCTGCTCGCAACATCAATATTTCTTGAAAATGTATTTAAACTCACAAAATAGCGCTAAATATTTCTTTTATGGTTTGATATTTTTCTCTTACTAAGTTAAAATAAAACATGGAGGCAATGATGAAATGCGGTAAATGCGGGTTTGATAATCCGGATTTAATGAGATTCTGCGGAAATTGCGGAAATCCGTTAGTAAAAAAGAAACGCTTCGCGGAACTCAAAGAAGTCGCGATCATATTTATAGATATGGTCGGATATACCACATATTCTGAAGGCAAAGATCCTGAAGAGGTCAACGAAACTCTAACAAGATATTGGAAATTGATCGCTGAGATCGTTGATAAATACGATTGTCATATCGATAAATACATGGGAGATGCCGTCCTCATCCTCTGCGGATATCCCCGGGCTCATGAGAATGATGTGGAAAGAGCCGTCCTGATCGCACAGGAATTCCTTACCGGCGTATACGGTTTGAACATGCTCAAAGGCGAAGATATCCAATTCCGTGTCGGTGTGCATTATGGCAAGGTTTACGCTGGCGAAGTAGGCTCCGACGATCATTCCGAGGAAACCGTGATAGGAGATCCCGTGAATACCGCGGAGCGGATTCAAACAAAAGCCGAGCCCGGTACCATTGCGGTTTCTCAAGAGGTCGAAGCCCTCACGAAGCTGGCTTTTACATTCGAAAAGATGGGAGATATTTCCTTAAGGGGGAAAGAAGAGACCTCCATTCTTTATAAGGTTATCGCCCGGAAATCCCAAAGAGGGAAATTCCGTGGTATCGAAGGACTTCACATTCCCATGGTAGGAAGGGATAAGGAGTTGGCTTCCCTTCTGGATAAATTCAAACAATCCTTTGAGAGCAAGAGCATATCAGAAACAATAATTATGGGCAATGCTGGATTGGGAAAGACCCGTTTGACCTCGGAATTCCTTTCAACTCTCAAGCAAAGTGAGAAGGGAAAAATGAAGGGATTAAAGGGCAGATGCCTTCCCTATGGGGATAAGTTCATCAACTGGCCTATTCTGGATATCATTAAGAACCTCTTTGACCTGAAGGATAATGATGAACCGGAATTGGCACACAATAAGATCAGAGGCCAACTGATCCATATTCTCGGGGATATCGATCTAGGTGTTGTTAAGGGAGATCTTCTGCTGATGAAGCTTCTCGGCCTGGAACACCCTGATATTCCAGCGGATATGAAACCTGAGAAGGTTAGAGAACTTACCATACTTATTTTAACTAAGATACTGACAATAATCGCGAAAAGAGAAAAATTGGTGCTGATAATAGAAGACCTTCACTGGATAGATTATTCTTCGGTCGAGATACTTGAAAATGTGCTGAGAAGAGTAGAAGATCTTCCTATAATGGTGATATTCGTAACACGGCCCGAGTATAGAGAAAGCACAGTATGCAGGGAATTCGTCAAGAATATCAGCGGAAAAGGGGATATATTAAATATTGAGCTATCTGAATTGAGCCCGAAATATACAAAAAAAATGGTAGAAATGCTTCTGGAGGTTGAAAAGCTTCCTGATGAATTGAAAGCGATAATCGTCCGCCATAGCGAGGGTAATCCGTTTTTTACCGAAGAGATCATAAAATGCCTTATAGACAGAGGTGTACTGGTAAATAAGGGGAAATACTGGAAGGCGATGAAAAAGATAACCGATGTCGATATTCCCAAGACGGTTCAGGCGGTCATTCAGACCCGTATC
>JAIVYW010000143.1:0-5072 GCA_048635215.1 Candidatus Atribacteria bacterium | reverse complement strand
GTATCTTCTGAAATTGAATATTTCCTTCTCATCCACCTTGGCGTATACATGAGACGCCAATATCACTGATGTCGGAACCTTAAGGTATGAGAGAATCGCCTGTGCCAAAATTGTTTTTTCATATGCGGAAAACTCTCCCTTTTTCAGAAGTGTTTCCATTGTCCGCGGGGCGTATTTGTACTGATTAGGTCCAACCGGAATATAAGTGTAGCTGTTCTGAAGAAATCTGAAAACCCGTTTTATCATATATTCGGGATCGTTATTTTCAAAATCGATCTTCTTCACGAAGGCCTCGAAATCCGCTTCATTACGCTCGCTTATCACTTTTTTGAATTGATCAGAGAATACTTTCGGATCGTTTGCGGCATAGAACAGGATTCGTGGAGCAAATCGTCCGTATGGGCAAACAAGACTTGTGTCGGTATATTCCTTGGGGAAGGTATAGAAGAATGTGGTCTTGCCGTCTTTAACGGTTTTCTTGAATTTCCCTTTGTTAATGATCCTGTAATTCCAGCTGTCATTTCCCCAGATCGTCACAAATTGATTCAGTGAAGGGACGGTTCCCTCAAATACCACATCCTTGACGAACGGCAGATCCTCGCTTCCCTTCTTATACTTTCTGGTAACCTGATAAGCGACGATATAGCCCGGTTCAACATTGGGGATAGAGAATTTTACATTGTGAGAATTGATATAATCGGGCATTCTCGCATAGCGTGTCTCATCCTCAATGAGGTTCTCATAGATGGTCTCAACCTTACCGGTAGGGGATACGGACAGCGCAAAATCCAGTGAGAAGTCCTGCGAATCCTTGAAATACGCCTCGGTATGGCTGGAGGCGCCTCTGATACCGTCTTTGTTCAGTACCTTGTAAACATATTTCTCAATTATTACAGGAAATTCCCCGGAAAGATCGATCTCCTTCCTTTTGATGATCTCAATAAAATTTGAATTTGGGAAATTCTCACGGTTCAGCATTGCGTTAAAGGCGAATATAATGTCCTTGTCATCGATCTCATTGATGTTCTTTACATCATCGAACCTTCTTGTCCGGTCAAGTTTGATCTTATTCAACTCGCTCTTTTTATATACCTGTTCGGTTCCATCCAGCTTCAAAACGACCTTGACAGTATCTTTATCAATAGAGATCAAGTCGCATTTGAACTCCTTACCGTTCTTCAGGTAAATGGTGTCCGCAAAGCTTCCGGCTCCAAGGATCAATGCGATCAAAACTATATATATCTTTTTCATCTACCGCTCCTATTTCTTGATGATTACCGACTTAGCGGTATATTCAAGTATCTTGAAATGTCCTTCTCTGTAGCGTTTGTAATTCTCGGGTTCGATGATCCTTTTGAAGCGTTTATAACTGTCAATAAAGATTATCTTGCCGTTCTCTTCTTTGAATTCCGCCTTGTAGTGGAAATCCTCATTTGATATCTCCAGTGGCTTCGGCAAATACTTGATCGAATATCCCTTGGGTATCTCGATCTCGATCTTATGCCCGGTATACCGGCTCGTAGAATACTCTATGGGGTACTTTCTGTCCTGAAGTGAGATCGACGGGAAATAAAAGTCCCATCCGGGGATCTTGAATATCATGTAATTCCCCGCGATCGTGGGGAAATCGGTCAGAACATAAGAGTATTTCAGAACGAACGGCTCAAAGAAATCATCTACATCGGTAAGCTCAAATCCTGTCAGATCGCCCTTGGGGGACATTGAATTCACCATGCTCTTGAAGATGGCCTCTCTTTCCTTTTCACCCGAACGATAGAGATAAAGGGCTCTTAAACGCGCCTCATAATCGCCGGTGTATGTGCCGACGCTGTTGCCGGTGATATTTCCCTTCTTATCGAATTTCATCTTAACATCATAATAATTCATCTCGTCTTTGGGATCAGGGACCGGGATCATCTTTATGGTGCCGAGTATCTCGTTCACCGCGGTAATTCCTTTGTCATCTCCTCTGAAGTAAGGATATCTGTAAGAGGAGGCTGTGGAATCAAGGTAGAAGATCTTGTCATTGAAATGAACTTCACTGATGGCATGATTGCCGTCAATAACAGGGATGTCCACGGTCATGTCATTGTCGTGACTGGCCTTGACAGTTACCGGATATACCTTAAGCTCAGGTATTTCCAATGCCTTTATCATCGTGGCGAAGAGTATCGCCTTATCAATGCAGTCGCCTTTTTTGTTTTCAAGGGTCTCGACTGCGGGATGTCCTGTAAGTCCTGATGAGATGGATCCTTTAACGGAAAGATAAATAATGTTCTTCTGTATCCAATGATAGATCTTGCCCAGCTTTACTTCGGCGCTGTCCTTCTTATCGATGATCTTTTCAAGGGCTTCCAGGATTTCCGGAGTAACTTCCATCCTTTCTTCTTCCATCCGCCCGATCCAGTCATTCAGTTCTTTTCTGTTCTTGAGGATCGATCCCTCCATTCTGGGAAGGAAATCCTCAATATTCTTCTGCATCGGCTCTTCAATATAAGGAGGCATATTTTTCACTTCCCAAGTATATTCCTTATAAGACTTCCTGTTTCGAACCCGGGGCGTGGCGCTTTTTTTGTCCATTGCCCAGGTTTTATATTTCAATCTCGGGTTCTCAATATAAACGTTCTTGCCTTCGCCGTCCTTGAATTGAAGGTAATAAGGCAGCCTTACAGTGAATCGTGAAAGATAAACAGGCACATCGCCCTGAAAGCAGAATCCGGGTTCGAATAGCTTCCTGTTAACGGGATTAATGCTTTCATATGTGTATGTGTATTCGACCAAAGTTCCTACTTCGACATTGGGTATAGTGTATATTTTGTTCTGGCCTCCGCCGTAACTCCAGCTTTCGGTTTGCGGCTTCACTATCTTATAATCATTCGGATCATAATTGTAAACATTCCCGTCTTTGGTGATGACACGGGCAACTTGAATGGAGGTTTTGACCCTTTCTTCATCCAGATAGAAGCCGAGCTTGGATAGGTTTTCTTTTGCCTTGGGGTTGACAACATAGCCCAGGAACTTATATACAAAGGATCTTGTGCCGTCGTTATTCAGCTGATTCACTCCAATATCGATTATATGCACAAATTCAATACCCGAGTATTTCTTTGCCAGTTTTTCACCGATGGCAAAATAATTCAGATATTTCTTCATATTCCGTTTTGAGAGTTTTTCACTCGCTGTATGTGCCTTGACGCCCTTTTGCTTCGTTTCGCTGAATCCGATCACCGCAACATCTTCGACGGAGTATTCTTCCTTGTCGGTGATGATTTTGCCTTTTTTGATGTCAGTAATACTAACACCGTTTACACGCTCTCCGCTTCGAAGTTCGAGACGGTCTGCTGTGATATTGCAAAAAAGTAGAACTGTGAGAAAAATGAATAACATCTTCTTCATAGTACCTCCTATTATCTTACTATACGCCATCATACGGCGGATATTTCATTCTCATAATAAAAGGTATTATACACTATATAAAGAAAGAGTCAAAAAAGCAGTACGAGGTACGAGGCATTAAGAAGTGTGAAGTGTGAAGTGTGGTGTGTGAGGTGTAAATGAAAACAATATTCGCATCCGTAACCGGAAAATCAATATTTCGTTTAACACTTTAATTCTCCTGTTGCAATCATATCGCGCCGTACCCCAATCTTCGCAGTGCCGAAGTGTTCAAAGGTTAAAAAGTTCAAATGTTAAAGGTGGAGAAATAGGGGAGATATAGGATATGCTATGCCTTTCAGATATTTCACTGTGACATCGGGTCACTGAGTCCGCTTGTTTAGATGTTTGTCATTCTGAAAGAGCGGTAGCGACTGAAGAATCCATATCCCTTCTTATCTCCACTTCACACGCGACACATCACACCTCACACTTCGTTCGTGCCGAACGACCGTCTGTCCCGATGTAAAAGTTCCAAGCGGAGAGTTGAAAATTGTGAAGCAATGCGAGTGCTCTGATTCATAAATACGGTAACAATGGCTGAAGCTATTTTGTTACAGATTCAAGGCGCGAGGAACACCGCATACCCAAGGCGGTATGTAAGTAACGAGCAACGAAGAAGACAGAGAAGAGCTTCGGCCCGGAGGGAATATCATCTTTGGTCAATTTCTTCCACTCTCTTCGCTTACGGACCACGGAGGGTACGCCACGCTCATTGTTCGTTGGAATTGCCTCAAATCTAAACATTCCATTGTCACTGTATTTATGAATCAGAACACTAAACTCTTCGCAATGTATAGAATCACACGCAATTATGGTGACGGTGGTTGAAAGTGTTGAATTTAGAGGTTCACGCCATAGTCAGAATGACCCAGTATCCCAGGGACGAGTGTCCTATTGGAGAAGATACGAATCTCCTTATTAAATATTTCCGTCATACGAAAGTATTCTCCACTATCGTGTATCAATCCAAGGGTGGGTCGGTCACAATGCCTTTGCCTTCTACATATTTAATAGGAGCCTTGTAGTATTTCTTCTTCCCAAAGAATGTTTCATCGTACCAGTGTTTTTCTGGACAAATGATCTCATATGAATCAGAATTCTGAATATACTTATGTTGGTATTTGGATTCATTGTTAAGGGGGCAGGTAAGGTCGTGTTTTAAAAAATCTGATTCCGAGAGTATTTTTGAAATCGAAGATCTGTTGTCAAGAGTATTCTGAATGTAAAACCCCGTCTTTTCTTGATACATATCAATTGCGTTGGCGATATGTCTCAGATTGCAGATACATAGATCCGTTGTTGCTTTCTTGAAGGTTCTGATCATGTTAATTCGAATAAAAACGGAAATACATATTATAAGCAAACCGAGGATTGCTCCAATCAGTAGCTTAATGGAAATGGGTTTTCTTCGATCGTTCTTCATCTCATCTCACTTCCTCTCCGGATCGGTCACGATACCTACTCCTGAAATATATTTGAGTTCTTTCAAGAATTTTCCGGATTTGTATTCACATTCTTCCGGGCTGGGACACCAGATGATGAACTTATCCTTTCCGGGATAATATTCATATCTGTAGTCTTTGCCTGTTTTCGGATGAACGACAGATGTTCTTAGATAACCGGCTTTTACTAAT
>JAIVYW010000142.1:0-5076 GCA_048635215.1 Candidatus Atribacteria bacterium | reverse complement strand
GGCGAAGCGTTAAAAGTTCGCAAGTTGAAAAGTTCAAAGGTTGGGAATACAAAAGATTTCCCAGTCCGAATTCCTTGCTTTCCTTCTGATTCTCCACATCGCACATCGTACTTCGCACTTCGTACTGCATTTATCGTTGGAATTGCCTCAAACCACAACATTCCATTGTCGTGGTATTTATGGAACAGTACACTACAGCCTTTCGAGATGCTCCGAAGAGGTTTTGGGAATTTGGAAAGAAATTCATCTTTACCATGGAAAAAGCGGCACCTACGCCTATGCACCGCTTCATAAAGAAATTAGAAAGCAGAATGGAGACAACTGTGGTCACACAAAATATCGACGGGATACATGGGAAAGCGGGATCGGCCGATGTGTTCGAGCTGCATGGATCGTTCTCCTCGCTTACCTGCCTCAGTTGCGGGAAGACTTATGCCTATAAGGACAAGCAGGATCAGATCATGGAAACTAATTCGCCGATATGTGAATGCGGCGGAGCATTGAAGCCCGATATTGTTTTTTTCGGGGAACCGGTGCATGATCTGAAGAAGGCCTTTAAAAAAGCCGCAGATGCTGACACAATGATGATCATAGGTTCATCTCTCACGGTTTATCCGGCATCGCTTCTACCCTCATATTTTAAGGGCAAGATGATAGTGGTGAACAAGGGGCCTGTATCCGGAATAACGATAACCGACCTCTTTCTTGATATCGAGGCGGATAGGGCCGCGATAGAATTGAGTAAGATACTTTTTCCCGGGGAGGAAATATAATGAATATACAAAAAATAAGCATAACTCGCGAGGATAAGCCCGAGAACATATCCTATCACTCAAAGATCTCATATATTAAGAAACAGCTGAATGATTCTGAAATTATCCATCTTTCGGCTGCGAATGCATTGGATATCCGTTATGACAAAGCAGAAATTACCAGCATCCTGTCTCGGAAAGATACAAAATTTATCTGCGGTATCCTCAATTTCCCCTCAAAGGGACCGTTGATCGAGGAGGTCTTTTACAATATCCTATCCAATCCCTTTGTAGCCGGGGATTCAGGACGAAGATTCAAAAATAATAAAAAGCCCTCTTCAAAACTTCATTCCGCGGTTGATATATCTGTTTTTAATCTATTTCTTAAAAAGGACTTTTTTCTTAACCTCGATGATGATATTTCAATTTCTGACCTGCATAAAGCCCTCTTTGTCATATACACAAAGGAACCTTCGATTGGGCTGTTTTTCCCGGAAGCGGAATTAGACCTTCCCATAAGGACGCTCAATGAATTGCTCTTTGAAGCGACATGTTCCGTGCGCTATGGAAGGAACCCCTTTCTATCAGCGGGATTCTGGATAGCTTTTATATCGGTGATGATCATCTCGTTCTTCTTTGACCCCATGGAATATTTTATAGATGCCTATCTCATATACCTTATCGTGACTTCCTTTGTCCTATCCAATTGGTCCTTTGTCACATTCTTTCACTATCTCTTTTTTATTCCGTTCATACACATCTTCAATGCCATTGCGGCGGTCAAGGCCCTGATAAAGAAGGGTAAATAAAATAGATGGATCTACTCAGCACAAAGGGCCTGGTGATAAGCAGGAATCCGGTCAATGAAGTCGATGCCATGATCCGGGTCATTTCCCGGCAGGGAGTAACAGGATTTTTCCTGCCCAGGGGATTTCTTGCTTCTTCCCGTTTTCTCGGAATATTTCAACCGCTGCATTGGGTGGACTTTCTCTTTAGCAAAAGGTTGGATCTGAGAGTTATTTATGATTATACCGAATATAAAAAATGTGATCCTGGCATACTGGACAATGCAGAGACCAGAGAGCTTCTCTTTGACCTTGTAAGGACATATTCCAGGCTGCAGGATGCAGAACTCCCCGATGACCTCGGCGGGCTTTTTACGGATGTTTATGACAATCTCGCAAAGCAAGGCCAGAATATCCGGGGACTGCGTTTTAGTTTCTTGATGTTATTTCTCTTATATGAAGGAATATTCCCCGCATTGAGAAGATGCGCAATATGCGGGAGAACGCATATTGATACGAATTATTTCTCCCCGCAGAACGGCGGATATATTTGTAAAGAATGCTCCAGCGAGAATCAATATTCCCATACCGGCAAAATACTCTGGAAGGCATTGAATTATACACTGAAGAACCCGGAAAGGATATTAGAGAAAAGCAATTGGAACGACGATATTCTAAGATATACAAAGGTATTGACGAAATACCTCAATTATCACTTTATTGGAGGTTTATAATGGAAAGAGAATTCAGGACGGGATTAGGCTATGACATACACCGTTTGGAGAAAGGGGAATATATCATTCTCGGCGGGATACGGATACCGTGCGAGCTTTCCATTGTGGCGCATTCAGATGGTGATCTGCTCTTTCACGCCATTGCGGATTCCCTGCTCGGAGCAACGGGACAGGGAGATATAGGGAAGCATTTTCCGCCCACGGATATTAAATGGAAAGACATCAGCGGAACGGACCTTGTCCTTAGGGTGGTAAAGCTCACCAAGCCCTATTTCAACTGCATAGTGAATATCGACACTGTTATAAAAGCGCAGAAACCGAGATTGGCGGAATATCAGGAGAAGATCAGAAACTCCATCGCCAAGATCCTTGACTTGGAAATATCCCGCGTAAATGTTAAAATCAAGTCAGCTGAAGGGCTTGGCCCTGTCGGAGAAGGTAAGGCAATAGAGGCCTTCAGCACGATCATGATAAGGACGGAGTAATGAGAGAAAAGGCTTGGAAGAGAGTGATACGGGCTTTGGAACGGGAGAAGATGCTCGATAACACGCAATTAATTTTAAAGAAGACGAGAGAAACGCTGAAAGAGCGAAGTGCTGTTGAGGAAATAAAAGAGGGAAAGATGTCCGCGAAATTCAAGAATATAGATCAGATGAAAGAACTCGCTTTGGACTGCCGGCGATGCCGCCTTTATAAGACCCGTGACAATGTAGTGGTCGGTGAAGGCCCTGAAAATGCCAAAGTAGTATTTATCGGTGAAGCACCCGGAGCTGATGAGGACTTGCAGGGAAAGCCGTTCATCGGCCGTTCCGGGAAAAAATTAAGGGCACTTCTTCAAGAGGTCGGGATCAAAGAAACAGAGATATACATCACAAATATTATTAAGTGCAGGCCTCCGAACAATAGAAATCCTCAGGGTGATGAGATCAAGGCCTGCGAACCTTATCTGCACTTTCAATTGGACACCATTGCGCCAAAGGTCATATGCACGCTCGGGACATTCGCATCGCAATGGGTCCTCGGAACAAAAGAAAGGATAGGACTTCTCAGAGGCAAGGTAATTGAGAAGGACGGCATGAAGATAATAGCGACTTATCATCCCAGCTTCATCCTTCGAAATCCGGGAATGACACCTAATCTGAAAAATGACCTTGAAATGGTCAAAGAGGCTATAAACAATGAATAACCGGGCAAGTGTACTGTTTCACAATTACGATGACAATGAAATGTTTAGATTTGAGTCAATTCCAATGAACGAAGAGTGCAGTGTTCCCTTTGCGGTACATAAGCGAAGAGAGAGGAAGAAATTGGCCAAAGAAGACATTCCCTTCGGGCTGAAGCTCTTTTCTGTCTTCTGCGTTGCTAGTGCTCTTTTTCATAAATACGATGACAATGGAATGCTTAGATTTGAGTCAATTCAAACGAACGATAAGCGCGGCGTACCCTTTGTGGTCCGTAAGCGAAGAGAGAGGAAGAAATTGACCAAAGATGATATTCCCTTCGTGCTGAAGCTCTTTTTCTGTCTTCTGTGTTGCTCGTCGCTTACATACCGCTGTGGGTATGCGACGCTCCTCGCTCCTAGAATCCAGAACAAAATAGCATCAGCCATTGTTACCGTATTTATGAATCAGAGCACTCATTGCTTACATACCGTAGGGGGTATGCAGCGTTCCTCGCGCCTTGAATACGGAATAAAATGCCATCAGCCATTGTTAGCGGTATTATGAAACAGCACACTAGATGCGATATGCATATTCACTCCGCTTTGTCGGTGGACGGTCAATATCCTCCCGCTGAAATTCTCGAAATGGTGATAGAGGCCGGACTTAAAGGAGCGGTCATCACGGATCATAATGAGATAGACTTCAGCAATGAATTCTCACGCATAGCAAAAGACAAACTTCTCACCCTCAATGGTGTTGAACTTTCTACGCGAGGTCCGGGGCATGAGAATATACATCTCCTGCTCTACGGTATAGATTCCACGAAACGACTGAATAAAGATCTGAATTATATACGCACACAGTATGAGGAATTAACCCGCTTGCGGATCAAGAAACTCAATGAAATGGGAATTTTTGTCACCTGGGAAGATGTAGAGAACACCACAAAGAAAGTGCCGAGCATGGGGCCGACACTTGGAGAAGCTGTTCTGAATGAGAAAAAAAACCTCTCAAATCCACTTTTAAGGGAGATTTATGAAGATGGGGATCCCGAGGATATGGGAGACGGCGATGAACTCGCCCGCGTCCCAGAACGAGACGCTCGCCGCCATCGTCATCATGTAGATGGTGAAGCTCGTCAGGAATATCAGAGCGGCTGTCAGACTCTTGATCGTCCTGTCGGACATTCTCTCTACCTTTCTTCTCGTGCGGTTTTCGTATTTATACTCCGGAATCCGCGTCTTTATCCATCGAAATCGTCCCGGCGATCTGACGCCTCAGGAACAGGGTCCCGCCGATCAGGCTGACCCCCACCATGACCACATACGTGATGAACTCCATCAGGAACGCCTCTTCCTCCAGGAATCCTATCCTGGTGAAGAGCAGTATACCGGCCCCTTCCCTCAGGCCGAGGCCGTTAATAGTTATCGGGAGCATCATTATCAGGCCGAGCAGGGGAACGAAGACGAAGAAGTGCAGCATATCGCGGGCCTCGGGACGGATCCCGAGCGCCATCGCGACGGCCAGGTGGGTCGAGACCCTCAGTATCTGGATCGTCAGCGTCAGGGCGATCACCCTCCCGAGCAGTGCCGGAAAGCTGCGGAACGCGCCGAGATGGCTTAAGACCAGCTCGAGCCGTTCC
>JAIVYW010000141.1:0-5098 GCA_048635215.1 Candidatus Atribacteria bacterium | reverse complement strand
TTCATTCACTGCGGTTCCTTTCAGATGGTCAAGGGCCATCGAGGTGGTAGAAAGCCGGATTTTTCAGGCGTGGAGTTCGATCCAAACACTGACATACTGGCGGAATTGTTGAATAATTTCAAAATTCACCTGGTATATACCTTTGAAAGTTGGGGTAAACATACGTTCTACACTGATTTTATGAAGGCAGAGCCGCAATTGTCCCGGGAATTTATAATCTCTGTTGTCAAAGACCAGATCCAGCAGTTCACCGCCAAAGGGATCAGAGTAGATGGTGTTCAACTGGACCTCGAAGGAGCCGGGATCGACCTTTCCCTTTATGCTGATCTCCTTGTGGCTACCAAAGATAGCTTCCCTGATAAAGAGATCTCGCTTTCACCGATGGTGGGTTGGCTTAAGAAAAAAGAATTCAAGAAGATCCTCGACACCATTGACTTTTATGCGCCCATGGTCTACGATTATCAGCGGGGAAAGAAATTGACCGATGACACAAGGATCACTGATATCAACTGGATCATAAGAGTTGTTGATACCTGCGAATCCCTGAAGAAACCGTATTTCCTGGGATTGCCTTCTTATTATTACCGAATCTTTTACAATGAAGAGATGAGGCGCGTAAATTCCTGGACATTCATCGATTTTGAAGAACTCTCCGAGAATAAGGCTTTTTCTCTTGTACATAGCAAAAAGAATTACTCGCTCTGGGATAAAGAGATGTACAATGGCGACAATCACTATTTATACCGTGTCGAGAGACCTGTTTTTTTCAAATTTTACTTCTTTCCCAGGGGATCGCACCTTCTCTTTGATGTAATCACCCCTGCCGGATTCAAGGCATATGTTGATGCAGCATATTCCCGCAACCCGGAATTCATGAGAGGAATATCTGTTTTCCGTTATACCAAACCCGGTGAGAAGGTGCTTCTCCGCACCTCCTATTTCCCCTATATTTTCGGCAATCAATCTCTTATTCCAAGGGGCATCCCCTCTGTTAACTTTTACAGTAAGAGCCCGGGAGAAGAGGTTTTCAATGTATCTCTGAAGAATGTTGGAAATTGCGAATCACTTGTCGAGTATAATTCCGTTCAGCTTCTTCTGAAGCTTCCCGGCAGGAAAGTGAAAGCGTTGGTAAAGAACAATTTTGACAATTTCGATTATTATTTCGACGGCGAGAACAACACCACTTACATAACTTTCGCAGAGAGTTTTCTTGATCTTGCCGAAGAGGTCGCCTCCGGGCCGATCACCTTGGAGGTAATAGGCGAAAAGCCGTTATCCGTATTCTATCAGACCTGGATCAAGGGCCCGGACGGGAATTATTACGGTATTGATCTTGAGAACTGGGAAGAGGCGGAGTTCCTTCAGCCCGATAGTTCCGCAGAGGAGGATTGACATGAAATGCAGAATCATTGATGTAGCCAATCAAAAAGGCGGCGTCGGAAAAACGACAAGTGCCATAAATCTCGCTGTGGGGATATCCTTGTGGGAGAAAAAGGTACTTCTGGTGGATTTTGACCCGCAGGGCAATACAACAACAGGACTTGGAATAGATAAAAGGGAAAATATAAACAATATTTACGGACTGATCACGGGTAAATGCTCCCTGGACCAGACCATCCTGCATTTATCCGAGCATCTTGACATCATGCCGGGGGGAGAAGACCTCAGCGCCCTCCCCATGGAGGTATATGATGATAAAGATCGTCTATTCATTTTGAAAAAACTTCTTTCGGAACTAAGGCAGCATTATGATTTTATCATTATCGATACGCCGCCTTCATTGAATCTGATCACATTGAACGGCATAATCGCGGCAGATGAGCTGTTAATTCCCGTACAGGCTGAATTCTACGCTCTTGAGGGTATAACACAGGTGCTGAAAACATTAAAAAAGGTGAAGCGCTATACCGGAGAATCTATTCTGAAGACCCATTTTCTGGTTACCATGTACGATGTGAGGACTTCTATCAGCAAACAGGTCCGACAGGAATTAGAGAAACATTTCTCCTCGGAGGTCCTTAAGACAGTGATCCCTCGGAATGTGAGAATATCGGAAGCGCCGGGATTCGGAGAATCCGTCCTTACATATGCGCCCCTTTCAAAAGGAGCGTATGCCTATAAAGAGCTCGTGAAAGAAATAATGGAGATGAAAATATGAGTGCCCAGAAGAAAAGAATAGGATTGGGACGGGGGCTCGACGCCCTTTTCACAGATGAAGGTTCTTCTTCAAATGAAATCCTGATGATCCCGGTGGGTAGGCTGCTGCCGAACCCCGAACAGCCGAGAAAACATTTCAGTGAGGAGAAGATCATTTCTCTTGCCGATACAATAAAGAAAGAAGGCGTTATCTCACCTCTTATTGTAATAAAGAAGGACAATACATATCTTATAGTCGCAGGCGAGAGACGCTACCGCGCCTCTATAATTGCCGGATTGGATGAATTACCCTGTATTGTAAGGGACCTTCACTCGGATGATATTCTGACCATATCCCTCATCGAGAACATTCAAAGAGAAGACCTCAACCCGATCGAAGAGGCGATGGGAGTAAAAGATATCCTTTCAAAAACCGGGTTCACTCATGAAAAGGTCGCAAAGATACTCGGTAAGTCCAGGGTCTATGTGACCAATCTTCTCCGCTTGCTAACCCTTCCAGATGTAATTATAGACCTGATCGCCAATAATAAGCTCAGTGAGGGGCATGGCAGAACGCTTGTAGGTATGTCGGACGAGACCGCATTGAGATTCGCCAAGAAGGTGATCGAGAACGATCTGAGCGTGAGAAAACTCGAGGACATCGTAGGCATACGGAAAGAAAGATCGAAAAAAGGGCCAAAAGCGGTAAAAGCAAAAAAAGACCTCTTTATCTCACATATCGAAAAGGATTTGGCGAATAATCTGTCAAGGGATGTCAAGCTGAGATCGAATAAGGATTATCGGGGGGAGATACGGATCTCTTTTTATGATCTGGACGATCTGAACGGTTTATTGGCCTTGCTGAAAGAATTGGGTAATGTATAGGCATGATTTGCTATTTTTTAACATTTAAAATATAATTTGTTCGCGAGGTAAATATATGATCACAAAAGAAGAGGTAAAAAGCCAACTTGAAAAGGTATTGGACCCCGAGATCGGCATAGACATAGTTTCCCTGGGTCTAATATACGACATCACCATCCCAGATCCGGGACATGTCAAGGTAACAATGACCCTTACGATACCGGAATGCCCCATGGCATCATATCTTACACAGGAAGCTCAGCGCTCTGTCGAGGAATTGGAAGAGGCGAAGAGCGTTGTGGTCGATCTGGTATTCGACCCTCCCTGGACCCCGGATATGATCCCTCAGGAAACCCGGGATAAGCTGGGGTTGTAATAATGCGCGAACTCGAAACATTAAAAGAAGGCATCGAACGATCCTTTAAGAAGTACTCATCAAAGACCTCTATCAAATATTATAAGCAGAAGTACAGCTTCACGGACTTGCGCCGGCTTTCGAATAAAGCGATCAATTATATGAACAATCTCGGTCTGAAATACAATGATAAGATCGCTATTCTGTCAAAAAATATCCCGCCGTTCGCCATCATCAATATCGCCGCCTTGAGAATGGGGATCACGGTGATCCCGATCAATTATCTTCTAAGCTATGACGAAGTAGAATACATAATCAAGGACAGCGGAGTTAAGGTCCTTTTCATTCAGGAATCTTTCGCCGTCAAGATGGAAGGACTGGTTACTCAGAACATCCTTGATTCCATGATCCTTCTGGATAAGGGAGAGGGTTATCCCGTTTTGAACGACGAGTTGGAGAATTGCAGCGACAGCAATATGGACATCACTTATCCCGTTAAATTCAACGATACCGCTATAATAATATATACTTCCGGAACAACGGGAAGGCCGAAGGGCGTGATGCTTTCTCATCGGAATATCTTTTCAAATGTTAAAGATGTTATTGAAGTTACCCGCGTCAGTCACAAAGAAAGGCTTTTTACGCTACTGCCCCTCTTTCATGCCTACTCTTATACAATAACATTTATTCTGCCGCTGATATGGGGAATAAAAATGATATTCATGGATGATCTGAGCAATGGAAAGCTCATCATAAAGACCATGGTTAAAGAAAGGATAACCTGGCTGGTTGCCATCCCCACTCTATTTAACGCCATTGCGAAGGCAAATCTTCCCAAGATTTTCCGTTATATCAGCCCCTTGAAGGTCTGCGTTTCCGGCGCTGCCCCCCTGCCGCCTTCAACTAATATACTTTTCAAAGAGAAGATGGGCCTGAATATTTATGAGGGCTACGGACTTTCTGAATGTTCCCCGGTTGCGGCGTTAAATGACCCCAATGCGCCAGTAATTATAGGGTCCGTTGGACAGCCGATGCCGTCTAATAGCATAAAGATCATTGACGATGACGAGAATGAACTGGCGGTGGGAGAAGTAGGTGAAATTATTATCAAAGGCCCCAATATAATGCTGGGATATTATAATCTACCGGAAGAAACCGCAAAGTCCATCAAGAATGAATGGTTCTTTTCCGGTGATTTCGGTAAGTTCGACAAGGACGGCAATCTTTATATAGTGGGGAGAAAAAAAGAGCTGATAATACGCAACGGCATGAACATCTATCCCCCGGAAATTGAACGCGTCATCATGTTGGAGATGAATGTAAAAGAGTGCGCGGTAATAGGGCATGAGGTCACAGAGGGAGTAGAGGTTCCGATCGCTTTCTATGAGACCATAGATAAAAAAGAAATCCCCGCTAACATCTTGCGCAATCTGTGTAAATTACATTTGGCCGCCTATAAAATGCCCCAGAAATTCATCTTCATGCAGGAGTTGCCCAAAACCCCGACGGGAAAACCCATAAAAAGAAAATTGAAGGTAGTGTAATATATGAACAATAATGAAATACGAAGTTTGCTGAAGAAACTAGGACTGAAAGCAACGCCTCAGAGGGTTGAAATAGTCGGTTTTATCACCAAAAACAACCACTCGAGCGCGGGAGAGATCAAGGAACACACCGACAAGGTCCTTCCCTCCGTATCCTTCTCTACCATATACCTGACCGTCAATACACTGATCGAAGCAG
>JAIVYW010000140.1:0-5130 GCA_048635215.1 Candidatus Atribacteria bacterium | reverse complement strand
AATGATTTTGAAGGTCACAGGGAACTCTTAGAGGATTTCTCGGATAAGATACTTGTTCTTGAAATCCTTTGTGTCTCTTCATTTAGTTTATTCATTGGATCAATATTTTATCGTATCAATATTAAAAAAGAATTAAAAAATTTACATAAGGAAGGCCGACTCTCAATAACTTTTGGGTATTCAAAATCCCGAATGTTCGTGATGGAGTATAGGTTTTAGGAGATTTTCATGAAACAGTATTGTATGTACATTCTTACTTTTGCAATAAGTATATTTTTATTCAGCAGTTGCAGGCCCAATTATGATTTCTGTAATATTTATGACCCTGAATCTGAACAGTACTGCGGATGTTGGTTGACAAAAGAACCAATGCCTACCGATCGAACAGATTTCGGTATTGCTGAAGCAAGTGGAAAGATCTATGTAATCGGTGGCGAAGCGAACGGATCAATTACCTCATCGGTCATTGAATATGATCCATCTACTAATAAATGGCAATCTAAAGCTGATATGCCGACACCCCGACATGGGCTTAGCTGTGCATTTGTCAATAACAAAATATATGCTCTTGGCGGAAGTGATCCATTATGGAATGAGTATTCCTTTGAAGTATATGATCCTGAAACAAATACTTGGGAAATATTACCGGATATGCCTTTTGAGCGTCGTTTTTTCGGTTGTGCGGTGGTAGGCGACAAGATATATGTGATTGGAGGATACGGCCCTGGAGCGGATGTTTACGAATATGATCCTGTGGGAGAAACATGGACTGCCAAGGCAGATATGATAACATATAGGGTCGGGTTAACCTGTTCGGTCGTTTCAGGTAAGATCTATGCCATTGGAGGAATGCATAATTATCAGGATAGCAATGTAGTCGAAGAGTATGATCCCACT
The DNA here is from genome assembly GCA_048635215.1 of Candidatus Atribacteria bacterium. Taxonomy (GTDB): domain Bacteria; phylum AUK180; class AUK180; order AUK180; family AUK180; genus JAGLWT01. The sequence continues at coordinate 4,233 of JAIVYW010000140.1, read as the reverse complement.
GCCAACTCATGGAAAACCTGCGCAGTCTTGAATTATGGCCGCGAACATCTTTGCAGTGTGGCCTGCAATGGAAAAATCTATGTCTTTGGTGGGCATACACGAAGATACTTAAATGATTATGATATCAGATATGTTGAAGAATACAACCCCGGAACGGATTCGTGGCAAATAAAAACTTCAATCCCAATTGCACGATCGAATCTTAAGGGGATTCTTGTTGGCGAACAAGTATATGTTATTGGTGGTTATTCAATGAACTATGTAGGAGGCGATACAAACCAAGAATATTCACCCTTAAATGATCAATAGACACAGGGCCGGTGGTAGACAAAGTAGACATTTTTCAGAACTATTTCCAAGATAATTGAAGATATAGAATTATTAGGATAAATTGATCATCACGCCCTACATCAGAGCATCCGCGAATACGGCAGATTTTAGGTCAAATGTCCACTTTGTCCACCACCGGCCCCATTTTTTGGATTAACGAAGTTCTTTCTTTCCGGTTACGGATGTGAATATGGTTTGCATTTTTTTCACTAACCTCTCTCTTTGGATGTGTTTCTTTTTCACTTCACACCTCACACTTCAGACTTGCTGAGCAAGCTCAGCATTGCTTGTGCTCTGCGAAGTATAACCTTTCAACTTTTGAACATTTGAACTTTTGAACAAACTTCTCTATTCGTACCGCAGAGCGTCGATCGGATGCAAAGCGGATGCTTTTTTGGCTGGGATAATGCCGAATACTACACCTATTATAAGAGAAAAGAAGACTGAGAGGACAATAGCGCCCGGCGAAATATAGGGCTTCCACTTGATCACGCCTTCCACGGCAAGGGTTACAAGAGAGCCGATCGCAATTCCCGCGAAGGCCCCCAGTAATGATAGAATGACGGCTTCATTCAGAAACTGCCTCAGTATAGTCACTTGGGTCGCGCCCAGGGATTTACGGATACCGATCTCTCTCGTGCGTTCGGTTACAGAAATAAACATGATATTCATGATGCCGACGCCGCCCACAAAAAGCGACAATGCACCGATAAGCGTGATGATCATAGTAACCGTGTTCATCACCGAAGAGAAGGCATTTATTTGATTTTCAACGAATTGCATTCCATAATATGTATTTCTGCCTTTTCTTAAGCGGAACATTGAAGTGAGGCTCTTTCTTGCGGCGGCGGGTTTAACGCCTTCCTTGAGGCCGAAGAGGATATAATTGATCCTGCTTATTCCAAAGGTGGTCTTGACCGTCCTTTCAGGAACATAGATCTCCTTCTCTTCTCCGACAAAGGAGGATAGAAATGACTGCAATTCGATCTTCTTCATCACACCGATAACAAAGAACGGGAAATCCCCTATCTTCACCACATGCCCGACAGGATCATCTATACCGTGGCGTTCGAAAAGTTCCTTTTTTATTCCTTCGGTTATCACGCAGACCCTTCGAAAATTATTGTTCTCAAAGGATGAGAAGAACCTTCCTTTTTCGATATGGCGGTTGTTAAGCCCGAAGTATGACGGCGAAACTCCCATTATGGGACAATCCAATCTCTTATCAGACCGCCTCACTTCTCTATACAGCGAAAGAGTAGGTGAAACATCCTTAATAAAAGGCAAGGACCTCAGGAATTCCACATCATAATTATTCAACGGTTTATAAACGGTATCCTCTCTCTTATCCGCCCATATCGCGGCTAGATTTGAACCGAAGCTCTCAAGGTCTTTCTTTATCGAAAGTTTCCCTGCCTCACCGATGGATATGATGCCAATGATCGCCATAACGCCGACGACGACCCCCAGCATGGTCAGGAACGACCGGGTCTTATTCCCCTTAAGGTTTCCCAGCGATTGTACGAGTTCTTCCCAAAAATCGTTCATTTCTTATGTACTTCTATTCTCTCTATTCTTCCGTCAAGGATGTGTATGGATTTATCGGCATGCTCGGCGATAAAATTCTCATGCGTAACAACGATTATGGTTACTCCGGATTTATTCAGAGAGTCAAAGATCTTCATGATCTCTTCACCCGATTTGGAATCCAGATTTCCCGTGGGTTCATCCGCCAATATCAGATGCGGGTCATTGGCAAGGGAGCGGGCGATCGCTACACGCTGGCGCTCTCCGCCGGAAAGCTCTGACGGCAAATGTTCTGCCCGCCCTGAAAGTCCCACACTTTCAAGAAGTTTATCCGCGCGTATACGGCGCTCCTGCCGTTTTACGCCGGCATAAATAAGCGGAAGCTCGACATTCTTTCTTGCGTTCAATCGAGGCAGCAAGTTAAATGTCTGGAAGACAAAACCGATCATCTGATTTCGGATCGAGGCCATCTCAACATCATTCAATTTGCCGACATCTTTACCGTCCAGAAAATACTCGCCTGATGTGGGAACATCCAGGCAGCCCAGAACATTCATCAATGTGGATTTTCCCGATCCCGACGGACCCATGATGGCGAGGTATTCGCCCTTTTTGATCTGCAGGTCCGCGTCCATAAGAGCGGGAACCTCGACCTTGCCCATTTTGTAGATCTTACTTATCTTCTTCAACACTATCAAATTCATAATTAATTTCCTGATTTTCCAATAAGGCCTTCTCTGAATAACTTACAACCCTCATATCCTTCTCAAGCCCTTCCTCGATCACAGCATAGAAATCATTCCGCATGCCCAATTTAACATCGACATATTTCACCTTGCCGATACCTTCTTTCTCCGAAGGCATAACCCTGTACACAAAGTAATATGCTCTATTCTTATTTTCTCTTTGTTTCTTTTTGCTCTTTTTGATGAAGTAACCCTTTTTTTCAAAGAGGGATTCGATGGGAACCTTCAATACATCTTTCAAGGTTTTGAAAACTATCTTTCCCTCTATCGGTATATTATGAGGAAGAGCTTCACGAACAAGAGCCGAAGCCTTCACTTGTATTACCTGAGCCTCATTCAACATCTTCGGCTCAAGCGAAATATCCGTTATCATGCCATCCATTTTTAATGTGGGAAGCACTTCAGAAGTGATCTGAACGGACATCCCGTCAGCGATCTTTTTTGAATCAAGGATATTGACATTCAGGACGGCTTCCATATTATCCCCTCTTGAGACAGTGATGATGGGCCGTGTCAGTATAAGTTCATCTCCCTTCACATAGTTGACATTCAATACCCTTCCTGCAAACGGAGCTTTTACAACGAATTTTGATCTATTGTAAGTATAGCCCATTGTAATATACTCCCTGAAGGCATGATTATGATAAAGGGTTCGCGCTTCTATCAAACCGGTCTCCAAGGTGGCAAGTTCCTTCTGCGAGATCCCGCCTTGGTCGAATACCTTCTGCGATGAAACGAATTCCCTTTTTAATGTGGAAAGATTTCTTTCAGCTCGGATAAAATCCGTATAAAACCCCATCAGGGTCTGTGAGAATCCAATGGAAAAAAGCTCATCCCCTTTTTCAAAGAAATTACCCGATTTCGCATTGATCCCGCCGATCCGTCCATCAAAATCTCCGCCGTATTTCTCTACATATTTATATCGCAGATATCCATTGGTAAAAATATAGCCCTGAAATTCATCGGGAGCTACCGTGATCACCTTGACCTTGTTCAAATTTTTCTTGCCATTTGATGTCACCCCGATAATGATCAACAACACAACGATCACTAAAAGTACTATCCAGAATATGGGTAATTTTTTCTTTTTTTCTTCCACTTATACCCCCAAATTCATTAACATGGCCAGACCCGCTGAGAGTATCAGCCATGGGATAAATACAAGCGCCAGCGTCTTCGTAAAGGCCTTCTTGCCCATAACAGAAAGTCCGACCGTCAGAATTGCGATATTCCAAAGAGCAAGGACATTGTTCACCGCAAGAAAGTTGTAAAGGAAAGGAAGAGTGGTCTCCTTATTGAGAAGCATCTGAAAACCAATTGCGGATGATTTGATATCCTGTAGTGAATTCATGAATTTATAATCCGAGACAACATGATAAATAGTGTTAACGATCCCGCCCGCGGCCTGCGTAAAATAGGCAAGCATCACTATTATCCATATCTTTCCGAATGTGAGATTATATGAAAAGAAGTAAAGTTACACCCAGAGAAAAACAGCTACGATCAGAACAGCAAACAGAACATTAAGAGGCATGAAGGCCCCTTGAATATTAAACCCTTTTACAATACCTCCAAGTATCTCACCTTCATCAACCTCCCTTCCTGCCGTAGACATCTTCTCGGCGGTTTC
>JAIVYW010000139.1:0-5191 GCA_048635215.1 Candidatus Atribacteria bacterium | reverse complement strand
CTCCGTAACAGTACCTCTTATACAATCGGAATGGTCGGACATCTTTTCATCTGTATATGTTGAGAAGTATATCGAAAAACCTCATCATATCGAGGTTCAGCTTCTTGGAGATAATTACGGAAATATCGTTCATATTGGCGAAAGAGACTGCTCAATGCAGCGCCGCCACCAGAAGATCGTGGAGGAATCCCCCTCGCCTATCCTTGATGACGAGAAGAGAAAAGCGATTCTGGAGATGGCCGTCAAGGGTGCCAGAGAAGTAAAATACAACAGCGCCGGTACCATGGAGTTCATCGTTGATAAAGACCTGAATTTCTATTTTATGGAGATGAATACACGCATTCAGGTTGAACATACTGTTTCAGAAATGAGAAGCGAGATGGACCTGATCGCTAAACAGATCCGTATCGCGAACGGAGAAAAACTGAAAATGAAACAAAAGGATGTCAATCTCCGCGGCCACGCGATCGAAGTGAGGATCAATGCAGAGAACCCTTCTCAGGGCTTTATGCCCAGTCCCGGAAAGATCAAAAAGCTCAATCTCCCTGGAGGATTCGGAATAAGAATTGATACATTTGTGCATGCGGGATATGAGATACCGCCGCATTATGATTCAATGATAGCCAAATTGATCGTTTACGGAGAGACCAGATATTTAGCCATCAACAGATTAAACCGCGCTCTGGATGAATTTTATATTGACGGGATAAATACGAATATTTCCTTTTTGAAGGAATTGATCAACACTCCCGCCTTTTTGCAGGGTAATTACAACACCCATTTTGTTGAGGATTTTCTCTCAGGGAAGAATTAATATAGAAACTCTGATAATTGTCATCGTCCTTACTCTCTTTATCATAATCACTATCGTGGTATTGAGCAGAAAGAACAAATATGACACCAGTAAATTCATAGTTTCCCAATCATATTATATGGAGGATACGGGGATATTCAATATTGTCCTGAATTACATCAAAGACAATAATTCCCTTCCGCAGGGAGTTGACAATAAATCATTCTACACATACTTCCTGAAGTACATCTCCCGCCCCGGCACTGAAGAGATATTTGCTCTTTTGGACAGTGTATTGAAGGTTGTTCCAATGGACGACCCTAATATATTGGAGAAGTATCTCGATTATTTTTACCGTTCCGACTTCAATAATTTTTACGCATTTCTAAATGTTCTAAACTCGCATGAATGCCTGAAGGAAACGCTTTCTGAAGAGCAGTATAACAATTATGTGAATTCCAGGATCAAGAATCTGAAGAAGGAGGAATTTGCATCATTTTCTGACGAAGAAATACGATTTTACGAAAAATTCGCTGAAGAAAATATCTCCCGGACCATCGTTATCAAATTGGGGGATATTTTCTTTGAGAAAAACGATCTTGATAAGGCACTGAAGTATTATGAAAGCTCTTTGAGTCTGAAACAGGAACATGATAAATTGTACAAGAGTACCCTTAGAAAAGTCTCTCATGTCTACGGAATATTTGAATCGATATCATATTCCCTTTATTATATTGCCCTTCTCCATATCGTGGACCCCTCCCATAAACTTGCGGAAGAGGAGCTCAAAAGATCTTTGAAGCATCATCATTTGAGCAGTTACTACGGAGATATTATCGAGAAGGTCAAATTGGGCCGCGAAGAATTTGTACTATATATTAAGGACATTTTTGATAAGAGAAATCTGGATTTTAATTAGAGGTAAATTATGGCATTGAAATTAGGCGAACTGCTGGTTATTAATAATATCATAAAAAAGGAAGAGCTTTTGCAGGCATTGAAGGTGCAGAAACAATCCGGCAAGAAGGTTGGCTCTATTCTGGTGGAGTTAGGATATATCACAGAAGATATCCTTCTTAAATTCCTTACCGATAAATTCGGAGTTTCTACCATAGATCTGAATAATTTCCATGTCCCGGATAATGTCCTTCAAATAATGCCGCAAGATTTCTGCCTTGCCAATAAAGTACTTCCAGTGGATAAATTTGCGTCGAACCTTTCAATAGTTATGATCGACCCCCTTGATGAAAGCCTGAAGGCGAAGATAGAATCAATGACAGGATTGAAGGTTGACCCTCTGGTGACATCAGAACACTCATTGAGCGAAGCTCTGAAGAAATATTATCCGTCAAATTCTGCGGCAGAATCGATGAAGACAGAAGTAATATCGCATATAGAAGAACCCCCGCCAACTGCCAATGCCGGATTCAATGATGATGATATCGATGCCATATTGGGTTTTGATTCGGAAGAGCCGACAACTGTGGATAAAACATCTCAAATGATGCAGCAGACACCGGCTCCGCCGCAACAGCAGACCTATCAGCAACCTCCGGCACAACAAAATATTGCAGCCGAGCCATCGTATCTGGAAAAGGATGTGATCTCTCCCGAAATAGAGAAGCTGGGGAAGCAGAACCGATTATTGAAAGATAAATTAGAGGAATTGAAAAACGGCATTACGAAGATCGTTCAGAACTTCAATACGGTAAAATCAGAGATTCAGAAGCGTTTGGGCGTTATCGACGGATACAATAAAAAGTTGAAACCACTTGAAGGTACATATGATAAATTTCTTGACGGGATGAAGACCTTCTATTCCAAGTACCAGGAAATGCTGGAAGAAGTAAAAACTATCAAGCTTGACATTGCCAAGGAAAAAGGCGAGATCGTCAATCTGAAAAAAGATCTTGATAAGGACATGGACCAACTCGAAAAAGTGAGAAAGGAATATTCTGGTTTTAGTGAGATCCTGGAAGAGGAAAGGAAAAAACTGGAAAAGGGCCTGAGAGACAGGAAGGTAAAGAAATACATACATTCAAGAATATACAATGATACTTATGCCGGAGAGGATTTCGAGGATATCAAAGAAGGGGCAAGAAAGTTCTATTTTCAAAGCATTCTCTTCAGAAATATCTTCATGGGCCTTATTGTGATCCTGCTTGCCGCGAACGTATATCTTATTATGAAGGGCGGATTTCCTGCGGGCCCCTCAACACCCAGGATCAAGAAAGAAGCTAAGACGAAAGTAGATAAAAAAGCCCTAAAGAAAGCGGAGGCTGAAAGGCAGGCCGAACTGGAAAAGCAGACAGAATTAGATGCTCAGACGGAGCTTGATAAACAGACAGAATTAGATGCTCAGACGGAGCTTGATAAACAGACAGAATTAGATGCTCAGGCGGAGCTGGACAGACAGACAGAATTAGATGCTCAGGCGGAGCTGGACAGACAGGAATCCGCGGATGCTCAAGCGGAATTGGACAGAAGGAAAGCCGCTGATGCCAAGGCGGCAAGAGACAAAAAAGCGGCCGATGACAGAAGGCGCGCTGCCGCAGCAGAAAAGAAACGTAAGGAAGATGAGGCACGCCGTGCTGCTGCCGCCAAGAAAGTGGTTTATGAATACAAGATAAAGATCGTTTCCGGAGATAGGGGAACCGTTGACGCAATGAAAGATGAGATGGAGAGTTATGGAGTTGAGAAACTCTATATTTCAAAAAGCGGAAGTAATTATATCCTCTATTCCGGGCCATACCCCACGGCCGCAGAAGCAGCGCCATTTTCTGAGATGATGATGGAATTCGGGTATGATCCTACGGTGGTTAAGGTCCAAAAGTGATCCGAGCCGGTCTTTTTCTGCTTGTACTTTTAATGGCTTTTTCCATGAAGGCTTTTTCCGATAATTGGACGGTCATGATCTATTTGAACGGGGATAATAATCTTGAGGAATACGCTATAACGGATTTTATGGAGATCTCCTCCGCGATCGGAACTTCACCCAATGTGAATATCGTTTGTCAATTTGACAGACACCCCGGATATGACAACGCATACGGCGATTGGTCGGATGCCAGAAGGTTTTACATGACCACCGATATGACCCCTTCTCCTGAAAACGCGATTCTTTCTCTCGGAGAGGTAAATATGGGTTCGCCTGCTGTATTAAGCGATTTCATCAAATGGTCTGTATCATCATTTCCCGCGGACAATTACGCCTTGATCCTCTGGGATCATGGAAATTCCTGGTACCGTTTTTCAGGATCGGATCTCAGTATTGATGAAACGAACTCGGATTCTCTATCTATCGCAGGCGGGGAAATGAGGCAGGCATTATCTGACTCGGGCATTATCTTATCGCTTCTCGGTATCGATGCCTGTATCAGTTCTACCATGACCCTTGCATCTGAAGTAAACGGATATACCGGTTTTATTGCCGCGAATGAGGATTATCTCTCGTCCTATGGATGGAATTATTCTCCAGTAATAAATGCAGTATTTTATGAAGATGGAGTGATATCCCCTGAGGAATTGGGCTTATCCTTCTGCCGGGAATTCTATCGGCATTATGAGGAGAATGCCGCTTCTGTTGAGTGGAACTCGATGTCCCTGCTTCGCATGTCAGCCTATCCCGCTATCGTTAGCTCATTTAATCTTTTTTGCTCAGCGCTCCTGTCAGACATGGAATTACCTCTCAACGATACCGATCGCCTGAATAAGGACCGGCTTATGGATGTTTTGCATGAATATGAACTATGGAATAATCGGGGAAATTCAGATATGGGAAATATTCTTGGAGCTATTTCAGAGGATACCGCTTCTTTTTCGCTGGCAGTTAATGCCTCTGCTTCTGATGCTCTTTTACAATATGAGATATTTGTATCAACATCCTTAGGAGAGCACCTGACCTCTTGCTATAAAGAAGCCCCGTCAACCGGCCTAACGATCAATTATATAAATGATCCCGCGTATTTGGAGTCATTGACCTCTTCTGATCTCTTATGGGACGAGATAATATTTTATAAGAATTCTTCGGAGGGTTTTGAAATATCCCCAAATCCCTGTACAGGCATCTTCTCGATCTCGGGGCTTTATTCGAACGATACGGTGCGGATATTCACGATAGCGGGTTACCGCTTCATCAACCGATCCGATTTTGAGACGAACAAATGGGATGTTGATCTCAGTAAATATACGGATGGGATCTATATCATTTCGATATTTTCTCCGGTAAGGGGAGAGACCTATAATTATAAATTAGCAAAGGTGGCTAAATGAAAAAAACATATCTGTATTCCAAACTTCATATGGGAGTTGTAACTGATTCACAGGTAGGATATGACGGCAGTATTACTATTGATAAAGACCTGATGGAAAAGGCGGGTATTGACGAATATGAAAAGG
>JAIVYW010000138.1:0-5161 GCA_048635215.1 Candidatus Atribacteria bacterium | reverse complement strand
CATCAAAGGCGGCATCATAATGCCTCAGATATATATTAGCCCACCCCTTGAATTCATACGCCTCAATATCGTCATCGGCATACCTTAGGGCTGACTTGAAAGCAGCAACTGCCTTTTTCATAAAGTCGTCACGCCGTCCCAATGTTGCCTGGCCCGGTATCTTCAGCAGATTGCCCAGCAGCAGGCCCGAGAGAAAATACGATTTTCCCAGAGAGGCATAGATCTGAGATGAATTACGATTGCGCGGTGGTACATGCTTTGCGGCTTTTTCGAGCTCCTGTACCGCTTCTTTCAGCATTTCAGAACACTCTTCTCCGCTCAGAAACAATTTCATACTTCCATCAAAAAGAAACTTTCCGAATTCATAATGAGCGGAGAAATTCTTGTCCGGAACCGTTCTCACCTGTTCAAGAAGGACAAGCGCTTCGGTTTCTCTGCCGTCTCTCAGATAATAATCGGCGAGCAGAAGATATCCGCGGAAATCGTTAGGATACTTCTTAGAGATCAGCTTGATCAATTTATAAGCGATATCCCTCTCATTGATCTCAAGGGCATAGGACGCAAAGGTCTTCAAGGTCTCTACAGGGACATTCTTGATCTTGCTCTTAACGAAACCATTGATCAATTCCACTATCATCGAAGGGATATTAAAATTGTAATAAAGCAGCAGGCCCACATCGTAATATTCGAGAACATCCTCATCATTCAAGCTCTTGAGGTCTGATATGAGGATCTTGTCGAAGCTCCTTTTCGCGTCGATATAATTGCCGCTGCTGAAATTCATTCTCGCTGAAAGAATATTATATTTCAAGATCTCGGCATCACTTAAAAATTCAGCGTATCTGTTTAAATATACCTCAAGAACAAAAGAGAGTGAGTCAAAGTAATTCAGCCGCTTATAAATGTCGATCAAATATTTGAAGTGCTCATCAACATCTCTGAATTCATCCTTCAGGTCTATCTTTTTGCTCATCTGATACATAATAATTTTTTCTATTTCGACAGATAGCGAAGATAGACGGCCGATCCGTTTATAATAGCCCATCAGGAAGGAATGATAGAATTGATAGTCAATGATCTTCTCCGGGTCTATCCTGTTAACGCTTCTTATCCTATAATAACCGCGCTTCTTCAAGGAATATTTTCCATCGTCCAGCGAGAGAGAATTATTCAGGCGTATCCCTTCAAGAAGCGAAGCCCTTTTCAAGAAGGTGACTCCCTGAGTCTCTTCGCCCAGCCCGATAATGCTGAATCCCAGAACAATATTAAAGCCGATTTTTTTATCGTTATCTTCCATGACCTCGGAAAGATGCAGATAAGACTCTTCAAAGAGGCCTGACTTATAATAACTCAGGGCGCGATAATATTCTACAAGGCCGAAAAGCTTGAATCTCTCCTCCGGATCAACAGTCAGCGCCGCGGATTCATATCCGCTGAGATAATCAAGCGCGGCTTCATATTCACCCGCAGCGATATGTTTTTCTGCCGGGGCAAGGTCGAAAGAAAAGACTGACATATACAGAAAGAGTAAGGCAAATATTAATGTTAAGCGCTTCATTTGATCCACTCAACGCTCTTCAGGCGTTTCATCAGGAGATCCTCCTTATCACTGACATCTTTGGAGGTGGCAGTGACCTCGGTTCCCTCTATAAACGGCAATTTGGCGGTTCTTCTGGAAGATTTCCCTGCAAGTTTGCCCGTACTTCTGTCGATACGGAGGAATTTGATGCCGGAAGGCATCTTGAAGTCAACGGGCACTTCCTTTGTCAAGATTGGCTTCATCGCTTTTTTCCACAACGGAGCCGCAACTGCACCGCCGGATCTTTTATTTCCCAAGGTGTTTGACGGGTCGTCATTTCCCAGAAATACCGCGGTAACATAATTGGGAGTAAAACCGACGAACCAGGCATCAGTATAATTATTGGTAGTACCTGTTTTGCCGGCGACGGGATACCCCCATATCTTTGCCCGGGTGCCGGAGCCGCGCTCGACCACTTTCTTCAGTACCCAGTCCATTATATACACGGTCTGAGCATCCAGGACCTTTTTCTTTTGAGGAGTGTTCCACTCCAGTACCTTCCCTATCTGGTCCTCCACACGGACAATGCAATAGGGTTCTATCTTATAGCCGCCGTTGGCAAGAGGGGCAAATGCAGCGGCCAGCTCAAGCATTTTCACTTCATTCGCGCCCAATGGCAGCGATACTATGGGTTTTAAATATGATTTTATCCCCATTTCATGCGCGGTCTCGATCACATCTTTCACACCTATGGAAAGGAGAACTTTCAAGGCAACTATATTTATGGATTGACGGATGGCGTCATAAACGATGGTTGGACCGTGAAAACGGGAATAATTTCTGGGAACCCACCCGATGAGCTTATATATATCCTCTTCGGTAGTATTCGTATCATCCTCATCCTCATCTTCCTCTTCTTCCAATTCCTCATCTTCTTCCGTTTCCTCTTCTTTTATCTCAAGCTTCTTGGCCGGCAGGCGCGTACCCTCCAATTGCGGAAAATGGATGGGGGTATCATACCAGAGATCGGCAAGGGTACCTATTCGGTACTTTATATAAGTGGTGTACAGAAACACCTTGAAAGCCGAGCCGCATTGCCGTGGAGCCTGTGTAGTACGATTAAATTTACTCTCTTCATAATCCCTTCCGCCTACCATACCCAGAATTCCGCCGGTCTTGGGGTCAAGCGTGAGCAGGCCGCCCTGATAACGGGAGCCTTCCATGGTGGTTTCCAAGCTTTCCTGTATATCCTTTCTAAGCGTCGTATAGACCTTTAAACCGCCGTTGAAGGTGGCAGCATAGCCGTATTTCACGACCAGCTGCTTTATCAGATGATCAATGAAATATGGAGCGAACCGTTTCTTTTTTTCCTGTTTTTTTAAGATGATCTTTTCTTTTTTGGCGATCGTATATTCATCTTCGGTGATAAAACCGTATTTGAACATTCGGGACAAAACTGTTTTTTGCCTCTTCAATGCCCTTTCAAGATGCCGATGAGGGTAGAAGTAAGTAGGGCGCTGCGGCAAGCCGGCGATCAATGCCGCCTCCGCGATGGTCAGCTCAATAGGTAATTTATCGAAATAAGCCCTTGAGGCCAGAGCGATACCATAATTGCCGTAACCGTAATTGATCTGATTGATGTACAACTCAACGATCTGATCCTTCGTATATGTTTTCTCGATCTTAAGAGTGAAGAAGGCCTCCTTGATCTTTCTCACAAGCCGCTTCTCCATATTATTGGTCATATTCTTGGCCAATTGCTGTGAGATGGTCGAGCCGCCTTGAGACACCGAGAGTGTTTTCAAATTATGCACAAAAGCCCTCAGGATAGCTTTCAGCCGTATGCCTTTGTGATGGTAGAAATAGGGATCTTCGATGGCGATCGTAGCATTTACCGCGAATTCCGGCATCTGATCGAGAGAAGCGACCTCTCGCCGTTCAGCATAGAGAGTGGAGATCTCTTCACCGTTTATATCGTATATTTTTGTCAATTCACGGGGCTGATACTGAGAAAGGTCAATGGGGAATTTTATTATATCTATGAAAATTAACCCAAAGAGGGCAAAGAGAAAGCCGAGGACGAACGGCGAAAGCACGAAAATGAGTGTCCTTTTTCTTATTTTCAATTTCATTCTGATCTCAGCTCCTTGATAAGAATACCGCCAAGGTAGATCTTGATAACGATCTTTTCACTATGCTTGATCAATTTATTAATTCGGTCACCGCCCTTGAGCTTCTCGGATAAAATGGTCTTCTTGCTGCGCCCTTCATGCAGAACCACCTTAACCCTTTTCGTTCCGAAATAATTGGGCAGGGTAAAATTCAGATTATAAAATCCATAATCTGTGCTCAGGGGGATGATCCGATTGATGCCGTTCTCAGGTGCTCGAGATGAAACAAGGCCTTTCTGGATCTCAAGAGCCATTATTGTACCCGGCCTCACCACACTGCCCGGTACAAGGCTCTGAAATACCACCGCACCGGAAATATCGCCGCTGGCGCTGATGGAAAGCCCCATATCTTCGGAAATAGAAGAGACATAATTCAGATCATTATTCAAGAGATAAGGCACTATCACATGTTTTTTTATCACGCCGTCATTAATATAAATATCGATCTCACTCCCACGCCTGACATTCTCAAAAGGGTCCGGCGACTGAAATATGACCTGATCCTTAAGATTCACCCTGCCTTTCACACGGATTATACGCCCGACCTTCAAGCCCATCCTCACAAGGCTCATATTAGCATTCGAAAGGTCCAGGCCGGTAAGATCAGGACACACGGTCGTATCGTCATTCTGGGATACATAGAGTTTAACAGGAAATCCCCGTAATACTTTTTGTCCTTGTTTAGGATGCTGGTAAAATACCGTGGAATCCGGATAATCATAGGTTTTTGAATATTCAGTATGCACCTTCAAGCCCCGTTTGCGCAATATCGAAGTAGCCGTTTCCAGGACCTCTCCGGTAACAGAAGGTATAATAACCTCTCTTTTTACAAGAAGCAGATTGACCGAATAGTACCCGCTTAACACGAATACACCGATACTAAGTACAATTAGAAGGATAACCCTTACCTTTTTCCACATATTCTGTTATTATACAGTTTTAATGGTAAAAATCAAAAATCTGATTAGGGAATATTCGAGAAAGATCATGCACGAGAGGAAACTGGATCCCACGGTCGCCAGCTCCCTCTGGATGACACTTTCCACTTCTATATTTCCTTCCCGCATCCGCTCAACGGGAGCCCGGCAGCGCCGGGCGACCAACCCAAAAGACTGCTGCGCAGTCTTGGTACGAGGTTGGTGCAGAGGAGAATAAGAAAAATAGTGAATAATGGGAGAATAATCGTAGGGGCACGGCATGCCGTGCCCTTCTGAGAGAGTGCGGATATTATTTTACAGTTGATTCTAACGGGGCGAAGAGTTTAGTGTTCTGATTCATAAATACATTGACAATGGAATGTTTAGATTTGAGCCAATTCCAACGAACAATGAGTACGGCGTACCCTTTGTGGTCCGTAAGCGAAGAGAGAGGAAGAAATTGGCCAAAGATGATATTCCCTTCGGGCTGAAGCTCTTTTTCCGTCTTCTGCGTTGCTCGTTGCTTACATACCGCTGTGGGTATGCAACGCTCC
>JAIVYW010000137.1:0-5212 GCA_048635215.1 Candidatus Atribacteria bacterium | reverse complement strand
CGGGAATGCCGGCAGCTGAGGTGAAATCACGAATTATACTCAGCCCGAAGAATGCGAAATTGCTTTCGCTAATTTTGAAGCAAAGGGTTGCGGATTACGAAAAAGCACATGGAAACATTCGCCTGCCAAAGGGCGAAGAGGGCACAAATATTGGTTTCCGCTCAGAAAAAGAAAAGAACTAGTGTACTGTTCTATAAATACATTAATAATGGCTGACAGGGAGAAGAATGTTCAAAAGTTGAAATGTTCAAAGGTTAAAGGTTGGTAAATACAATTGATAATGGACAATTGACAATTGACAATTATAAAGAGTTTGAGGCAGAGAGTAGTAATACAATGAATAGGGAAAAAAGAATGAATAATTGCAGTATATTTGTAGGGACAGGGCTTGACCTGTCCTCTGTCATTCCCAGGTACATAACCTTGGGAACTCCGATTACATCGAGGAGCGGAAATCCATCTTCTTTCTTATCCTCACTTTACACCTCACACTTCACACTTCAGACTGCATTTATTGTTGGAATTGCCTCAAATCTAAACATTCCATTGTCATCGTATTTATGAGACAGCACACTAATATTTTTATCGCGGAACCCCTTGACGGTAAGATCCCGAAAGATGAACTCGCCCATATCAAGGTAAACCGTGTATGTATCGGCGACCCGATCGGTATTGTGAATGGCCAGGGCGTATTCTATGAGGCTACAATGACCTCTCGCGATACCTTTTCCATACAGGGGAGCAGTGAGATGCCCAAGCCGACACTGAAGGCCTATCTTCCGATGCTTAAATCCTCGCCGCATTCACATATACTTAGAAGTATTCTATCTTTCCCAATTGGGGAGATATGCCTGATCAATACGGATAATACAGTTGTTAAACGCAGGTGGGAAGAGCGGGACAGAAAGCTTTTGCGTGAAGGTATGAAGCAAAGCAAGAATCCCTGGATGCCGATCCTTTCCGGCCCGCATGAATTGAGCGAGTTGGAGTTGAGCGGAGTAATTGCTTGGGGAAGCTGCGATGCGCTTGCCGGAGAAGCGGGGCCCTATGATGAGATCGAATCGGTTATCTGGGGGCCGGAAGGCGGATTTTCCAGCAGGGAAAAACAAATACTGCAAAGCAAATGCATACCATTGAACTTATCGCCTTATATCATGAGAGCGGAGACCGCGGCCTTTGCTTTATTGAGCTATGCGACGGCATCAAATTTGAAAAACGCTGATAAAAAGGGTAAAATTAACGGATGAAAACTATTGTAAAGATCATTGTATTGATATTTGTGCTCATTACAGGAGCCCTTTTCTATTTTCTCGGGCCTCTTGCCTCATTGAAATATCATCCTGAGACCAAGTGGGGATTTGATATTCGACGGCCTTCTCTTGTACCGCGGATAGAGGATAATAAAGATACTTTCAATTACAAAGGCATGTTCTATAAATTCTATTTCAATTCACGCCCTACAGAGGAATTTATTGCTGAGAATGTATTTCAGAATTATCAGGTCATTGAGGATATCGGGAACGGGAAATACTATTTCTATTGTGTAAACAAGACAATTTATTCTGCCGCATGGGTAGAGAGTGAAGGAAAGATATTCATTGTACAGTTCAAGGCCAATTCCAATCTCTCCGAGTGGATAGATGTAGTCCTGCGCACCGTACAGCCATCTTCAGAACATCTGTCCGATGAGCAGATTGCCTCGATAAAGGCGCGCGTCGCAAAGCAATATGGCCTTGCCTCTCTCATGACGCTTATGCTGACGCTGGGCGCAAGTTTCCTTTTCATGATGCTCCTTGTGGTGTTTCTGGTAGCTATTATGGGGCTTGGGAGGAGACCCGGAAATTACGATGAGCTTTCCGCTGAGGGGATCATGTGGGAACGGTCATCAGTCGCGGCGGCATTCAAATCCAAGTTAAGTTATAATATCTCTGTGGTGTATATAATTCAGACAAACCTGTATTTCCGCATTTTCAGCGGCAATAAGGAGATCATAAAGATCGCTTCAAATGAGCTTATGAGCCATATTGAAGGAAAGAAGGCCACATTCACTTACAGCAATATCACGGTCAAGATAAAAACAAAATATTTTGGCGGTGATTATGGTTATGACAATATTTAAGGAGTATTTATGAATAAGAAAGCGGGAGTCAGGTGGAATTTGGACTCGATACTGAAAAATGAGAAATTCGATTCGAAGCTGGAAGCATCGTCGAGGGCTATTAAAAAATTCTTTTCCAAATGCAAAAAAGAACTGTCTCCGGATATGCCGGGCAAGAAGTTCAAACAGATGGTGAAGGAATTTGAAAAACTCCTTCTTGATGCTGACGATGTGCTCTCATATTCACATCTCTATCAATCAACAAATATGAATGATAATCGCACCTTTTACCTGCTGTCGAAGTCCAATCAACTTGGACTTTCTCTTAGTGAGATGTCAATATTTATGAGTCATTGGCTCAAAGGCCTGGCCCTGCCGGGGATGAAAAAGCTTGACCCGAAGAATTCCAAACGCCTCTTCAAAGAGCGCCCTGATCTCGAGTTCTATTTCGAGCATCTTGTGGAGAGCAGAAAGTATTCCCTTTCGCTGGCAGAGGAGAAGATCGTTTCGCGAAAGAATTCCAATCTGAAATCACCGATAATGAGGCTTAGAGGAATGATAACGAATGATTTTGAATATGAGGTCAAGCTCAAGGGCAAAAAGCCGATCAAGATAAATGCTCAGGGGAAATTGACCGCTCTGGTAAGGCACAAAAACCCTGAGATGAGAAAAGCCGCCTACAAGGCTCTATTTACCCCGTTCAAGAAGAATGTCAACATATTCTATACTATATATGAAGCATTGCTCAAGGATTGGTATGACGGAGTCGCGATAAGGGGGCATAAGCAGCCTATTTCGATAAGGAATTTTTCCAATTATCTGGATGACAAAACGGTTGATACACTTATGGAGGTATGTGTTGAGAATAGAAAAGTTTTCCAGCGCTACTTCAAATTAAAGGCCAAGGCGCAGAAAATAAAGAAGCTCTCACGGTATGATCTTTACGCCCCGGTCGGAAGTTCGTCAAAAAAATATACCTATGAAAGCGCGAAGAAAGAGGTCTTGAAGGTTCTGAAGAATTTCGACAAGGGCTTTTATGAGAAGGGAAAATTGATCTTTGATGATGGCCATGTAGATTCCCATCCCCGTCAGAACAAAAGATCCGGCGCATTTTGCTCTACCGTATCCACAAAGATCACTCCCTATGTCCTTTTGAATTTTAGCGGCAATGCGGATGCGATGATGACGATGGCGCATGAGATCGGTCACGGGATACACTCCTTGTATGCGAATAAGTTATCGGACCTGGTTTCACATTCCACGCTGCCGGTGGCGGAGACCGCGTCAACATTTTCCGAGATGCTGATGTTCGATCACCTTTTAAATACGATCAAAGACAAAAAAGAGAAGAAGGCCATGCTCTTTGAGAAAGTGGACTCTTCCTTCGCTACTATTATCAGGCAGAATTATTTCGTCAAATTTGAGAAAGCCGCGCATGAGATGGTGCAGAAGGGGACGAACGGAGAGGAATTGAGCGATAAATATTATGAGATATTAAAAGAACAATTCGGTAATGCGGTCTCAATTCCCAAGGAATTCCGTTATGAGTGGGCATATATTCCCCATATCTTTGTGACCCCATTCTACTGCTATGCGTATAATTTCGGAGAGCTCCTGTCAATGGCATTGTATTCTCTGTACAAGCAGAAGGGCAAGAGCTTTATTCCATCAATAGAGAAGATACTGGCAGCCGGCGGTTCGCAGAAACCTACCTTGATGTTAAAGGAAGTGGGCATAGACATTAACTCCCCGGAATTCTGGCAGGGCAGTTTCACTATCATCGAAGAATGGATCGAGATGATCCGGGAACTAATCTAGGGAAATGAACAATGAACAATGAATACCGGAGAAAAAAGCAAAGCATAGGGAGTAAGGACTTTTATTAGGAGAAAGTATGAAGTTTCAAATCAAGGTGATCATGGTTTTGGTCTTGGTGATGTTGGCCTCTTGCAAGAAGATTGAGACCGGAGCTATTATGCAGGAATTCTATGACGGTGTGAAAGCCGGAAATTATGAGAAAGTAAAAGCTTGCTGTTCAGAAGTATTATTCGAGAATATCACAGAGGAAGAGTTCAAAAAGATGTTAATCATGGTCAAAGAGAAACTTGGTGATCTGGAGAGCTTTGAAGAGACGAATAGAAGTGTTAATAGTTCTGTTGGAACTAATAATTCCGGAGTGCGGGTAAATTTAGTTTACAAAGTAAAATATTCCAAGTATGAAGCTACTGAGAAATTTACGCTTATGAAAGATAAAGATACAGGTAAAGATACAGTGCCACGGCGAACACTTTATGACTTCATCTCTGGAAGGTGCTATACAAGTTCACGAGTTGTATCGGAAATAATGGAAAAGCTGGGACTGGGCATAAAGAAAACCAAACCCAAATTTAAACGGAGGCCAAAAAAATGAGACTATACAAAGAGCACTACACAGACAAAGACGGCAAACGCAAAAAGACTCAAAAGTGGTACGTTGATTTTGTAGACCATCACAACCGCCGGCACCGGGTACCGGGCTTTACAGAAAAACGCTCGACACAAGCAATGGCGGATAATATCTTGTCTCTTGTGTCCTGCAAGGCAGCAGGTCAGCAGTTGAGCGTAGAGATGCAACGCTGGCTTGAGGTAGCACCAACTGCCCTTACGAAAAAACTTGTCAGCTGGGGACTCCTGGACGGTCAACGGGCATCGAGCGGAAAGTTGCTGACAGCACATCTTGAGGACTGGCGCCAAAGCCTCATCGCTGCCGGTCGCACTACCCACTATACAAAAGTGCAACATCGCCGAACGGAGCGAATTTTTGACAAGTGTGGTTTTAAGACTTGGCAGGATATTTCCGCAAGTCGCTTACAGCGTGAAATCTCGATCCTCAAAAAAGAGGTTTTCCGAAACGTCAAGGGCAAAGTTATAGCCGTAGAGACCGAACCAGCAACACAGCGAACACAAAATTATTACCTCCAGGCGGCTCAGCAATTTTGCCGATGGGCGGTGATGGACGGCAGAATCGTAACGAATCCGCTTATACACCTGAAACCAACAAAGGCCGAAAGCGAAAACCGTGCAGCGATAGAACCCGCTGAATTGAGCAGGTTGCTGGAAGCCACAGAAGCCTCT
>JAIVYW010000136.1:0-5405 GCA_048635215.1 Candidatus Atribacteria bacterium | reverse complement strand
ATGGGTGCGGCTTTTACAAGAACGAAATTAGGCGCCTCCGAGGTTACCCCCTGATTTTTGCCTTTTTTATCGGGCAGCAAAAGAATGAACCCGGTAACAGCCGCAAAGAGTACAAGTACCTCTCCAAAGGTATCAAAGGAACGGTAATCGGCGACTATTGAGGATACGATATTGGCTGCTCCGTTCTCCAGTCCTTTTGATCCGGGAGCGAAGCTGACATTGGATGGGCCCGTATGGTTCTTGGCAGTTAAATTTGGCCTTGCCCCTTCTATGTTCTTTTCTATCATTGCCCCGGAAACCCTGGAAGAGGGGGAATGCGGGCCGAATCTGAGAGTTCCACCCTGAGTTCCAAGAGCGGTAAACACCGCATAGCCCAGCAGCACTGTCAGTATCAGAGAAAATATGTATCTGGAAGTTCTCGGATTATTCATCCTTCGCTTCCTTCTTGATCCTTTTCAATACAAAAAGAAATACAGCGATGGTGAGTCCCGACCCGATGGATGCCTCGGTGATCGCTACATCCGGTGCTTTCATAATCACAAACAGCAGAGCAGCCAGAAGAGAGATAACTCCGAAACCGATGATCGCATGAAGAATATTTTGTGAGAAAACAGTGTATATCGCTGCTCCGATCATGATCACTCCCGCAAGAAGTGTTATTATCAATATGATACTCATTTCGTCACTCCTTCCTTCTCTTCAAATTGATCCTTTTCCAATAAAGCAGATGTGCCTTCCCCATCCTCTTTGTGCTTTATCCTGGCGAGATAACTTGAGGAAATGGGGTTGGTGGCGGCAACGAAAACAGCTATCAAAAGGAATTTGGCCCATTGATCGGGCATTAGAAATGCACCGCCTAATGCGATCGAGATCACTCCCAGTGTTGATGCCTTTGTTCCTGCCTGTAAACGATTATAAAGGTCCGGCATGCGCAGCACGCCCAGACCGCTCAGCATGGAAAAAAGAGTACCGATGAAAATTAGAATTCCTCCGGTTATGCTCATGACCGCATCCCTGCATCGCAGTACTTAGCGACGGCAATTACCGAGGTGAACGCCAGGATAGCATATACAATGGCTACATCCAGAAAGAGCCTTTCTCCCGAGTATATGGAGATGACCATCAAAAGGGAAGTGGTTATCGTAGTCAAGGTATCCAGTGCCATTATTCTGTTGAGCCGGCCCTTTCCGATGAGCAGCCGGATAAAGACGAGGATAATTCCTATTGATAACATAGCGACCCATATCCACTGCAGAAGTTCAGCTTTCATCGACGCCTCCTTTCAGGAATTTTTCAAAGGGCATTAAAACCTTTTCCTTCAGCCAGTTCTTCCCATCTCCCGGATTAACGCAGTGAACAAAGATTTCATCACCTTTTACATCGACAGTTAATGTCCCCGGGGTCAGGGTTATGGAATTGGCGAGCCATAATTTGGCGGTATCATTCTTAAGGTCCGTCTTTGCCTTTAATATGGCGGGTTTTATATTGATCTTAGGTGATAGGACCACCAGAGCGATCTGAATATTTGCCATCAGCAATTTATAGAGAAAGAAAGGGATATAGAGGATGATCCATAAGAGTTTCATCGGGTTCAAGGCACCTATCCCCGTTTTAAAAAGCATTGAAATGGGAATTGCGGTGATCAGAGCGATCCCTGCGCCCAGTATTAATTTCCCTGCGTCTATCGGCCATATCAATAATATCCAAAGCAGGAGAATGATCAAGAAAACAAAGATATAGCGGCTTAGCTTCATTTTTCCTCCTTATTTTTTAAACATTTCTTCATACAGAACGAGATCACTTCCAATTCCTTAGAGAGATCGATATTTCTTATATAGAACTTCCCGTCATCAGATTTCAAGATGGCGGAGGTAAAATTCAAGATCCCCTTGATGGAGCAATTGTGAAGTTGCGATGCGATCGCTTCCGCTTCCTTCGAGGGGACGGTAAGGATCGCTATCTGAACCTCATTGCTTTTGAGGAATGCGCCCAACTTATCAATGTGAAGGATCGGAACGGAATTGATGGATGTTCCGATTATTTCCTCCCTTATATCGAATGCCGCGAGAAATTTGAAATTCGCGCCGGAGAAACCGGGGTATTTCAGAAGTGCGGTACCAAGATTGCCCGCTCCGATAAGGATGACCCTTTTTTCAGTGTTCAATCCCATTATCTCTTCGATATTGGAGGATAGGGTGGTAATATTATAGCCCTTGCCTTTGATGCCGAATTCCCCGAAATGGGTGAGATCCTTTCGAACAACGGTTGCTTTGATGCCGCATAATTTAGATATATCAGACGATTTGATGACCGTTTGCCCATTAGAAGCGGCATTCTTGAGACATCTGTGATAAGATGCTAATCGCCCTACAATACTCTCGGGAACATTGTTAAAATTGCTATTGCGCATGGCTGTGCCTCCAATACTAAGTGAAAGTGATAACTTTCACATACATTATAGGATATCGTATGAATAAAGTCAAGAAAATTTGAAAAAAAGCAGCTAAAAATGTAAACTCTCATATGAAGATAGCAATAATACACGATTGGCTCATAACTTACAGGGGCGGGGAAAAAGTGCTGTCTGCTTTTTTGGAACTCTACCCCAAAGCTGATGTATATTCCCTCATTGCGTATAAGGGGCAGATCCCAGAGAAGATACTCTCACGGGTCAGGAAGGTATCCTTTATTCAGCGCCTGCCTTTCGCGAAGCGTTTTTACCGATATTACCTGCCTTTAATGCCTATGGCCATTGAAGGATTCGACCTTTCCGGCTACGATCTTGTTATCTCCCTTTCACATACCGTCGCAAAGGGTGTGATGATACATCCGGGTACCGTTCATATCTCATATTTATTTACCCCGGTCAGATATGCGTGGGACCGCTACTTCGATTATTTCAAAAATAAGAAAGGATTATCCAGATTGTTTATGGATATTTTCCTATCCTATATGAGAAACTGGGATTATATAACCGCAACTCGGGTGGACCATTTCATCGCGATATCGAGTTTTATCCGATCCCGTATCAAAAAATACTACTCCAGGAGCTCGGATCTGATCTTTCCTCCCGTAGATATTTCAAGATTTGCGGGAAACATTAATAGTAAGAGAAAAGACCACTATCTTGTGTTCTCCGCCTTTGTTCCCTATAAGCGTTTAGACCTCGCCGTAAAGGCATTTATACGGAGCGGCAGGAAATTGATAGTTGCCGGCAGCGGCCCCGGGTATAAAGCATTGAAAAAACTGGCAAAAGGGCATTCGAATATTGTATTTGAACTCTCACCATCAGATGAAAAGGTCGTCGAGCTCTTTTCCGCCGCTAAAGGATACCTCTTCCCGGGATTTGAAGATTTCGGCATAACAATGGTGGAATCGCTGGCTTCAGGTACGCCTGTGATCGCATTTAATAAGGGCGGCTCCCGCGATATAATAAAGGAAGGGGAGACCGGCATCTTCTTTGACAGACAGTCCGTATCCGCGCTTAATGCTGCATTGACGAGATTTGAAGCAATGGAATG
The DNA here is from genome assembly GCA_048635215.1 of Candidatus Atribacteria bacterium. Classification (GTDB taxonomy): domain Bacteria; phylum AUK180; class AUK180; order AUK180; family AUK180; genus JAGLWT01. The sequence continues at coordinate 1,884 of JAIVYW010000136.1, read as the reverse complement.
GAATGCGGAGGAGATCTCAAAGAGTGCAGCCAAATTTTCAAAGGAACGCTTCAAGAGTGAGATCAAGGAATATATAAATGAAAAGATGGAATCTCTTTGATTCTCCCTTAATTAAGGTCATTTGCGAATTGCTGATCTTTTTCTTTGCCTCTCTTTTGGGGTATTATCTGAGATTCAAATGGGGAATATTTACTGTGAAACTGGGGATTCCCTCTGTTTTGCCTTATATTTGGCTATTCAGCATACAAGCTTTGATATGGGTGCTGCTCTTTGAGCGGTCCCGTCTTTATCGAAGACATTACTTCATCTCTGTCATCGATGAATGGTATTCTGTTTTTATTGCCCTCTTTTCGGGGTCTGTCATTGCCCTTGCCTTCACCTTCTTTTTCAGGGAATTTACATTTTCAAGAACACTGATCGCCGGCAATCTTCTTCTGGTCTTTGTGATCACAGCATTTTTCCGCTTTGCCATGAACCGCCTGGCGGAGCATTCTTACAAAAGGGGATATGGAAGTGAGGATGCGCTGATAGTCGCTGATAAGGATTCGGAACTTCTCACAAAGCGTCTATCACATTTGAAGCGTCTTGGTTATCATGTGAAGGATGTGATCTCCGCATTGGACTCCGGGAATTTTGCTGATGCCTCGACGATATTCTGGGATCTTGATACTTTTTCAGTGAAGCAGCTGACAAAATTGATCGAAGACGGTGTTATATCTCCCATGACGCATATCATATATTTCTCCGACATATTTTCCGGAATTTCACCTCATCTTGAGCTCTTCAATGTTGCCGGACTTCCCGCTTTGAGAATGAAGAAGCGGGAGATCTCAGGCATCGGAGCATTCTTCAAAAGATTCTTTGATATCCTTTTTTCTCTGATCGCCATGATCTTATTGCTGATCCCATGGCTTATGATCGCATTTCTGGTCAAGTTTTCTTCAAAAGGCCCTGTATTCTATCTACAGGAGCGCATAACAAAGAAAGGGCGCATCTTCAAGATAATCAAGTTCCGGACAATGAAGATCGATGCCGAGGACACCTCGGGACCTGTCTGGGCGAAAAAGGATGATCCACGGCGTACCTCCATCGGTGAATTTCTCAGAAAGACCTCTCTGGATGAGACCCCGCAATTTATAAATGTTTTCATCGGGGACATGTCCGTTGTGGGACCGCGCCCCGAAAGGGAGTTCTTTGTGGAGAAATTCAAAAAAGAGATACCTTGGTATTCCATGCGGCATAATGTCAAGTCAGGCATCACCGGATGGTCTCAGATCAATGGCTGGCGGGGGAACACATCTATTCGGGAGAGAACGCTTTTTGATCTGTATTATATCAATAACTGGTCGCTGGTCTTCGATATCAAGATCATCATGAGAACGGTTTTTGAATTCTTCTTTCAAAAGGAAGCTTATTAACGTGTAGCGTGTCACATAGGGAAAGCGCTGAGAAAAACGGAGTAAGAGCGATATTGATTGAATATTGAGGGGAGTGTGGTATAATATATTCGAGATTATGAAGAAATCTACATTGGTGTTTCTATTTGCTTTCAATTTGATGCTTTATGTTTTGCATTATCATTACTTGCATCTGCAAATGGATATTTTGATGAAAATGATATTTTACTGCAATTTTGATGATATTAGTCAAGTCTCCGTGAAAATGATTTTTGTCAATTCTTTGATTATATCTTCTATCATATTTTTTTTCTTTTCGATATATGTAAAAAAATGTCTACTTAATCAAAAAACACTTAAAGCGGGATTGTATATTGTGGACTTATTATTTTTTGTATATGTCTGTATTTCGCTCATTACTATATTTGTTGATTTTAAGATATGTCCTTTTGCACCACATATTGGTGCTTGTATGAAGGCTGGTATT
>JAIVYW010000135.1:0-5413 GCA_048635215.1 Candidatus Atribacteria bacterium | reverse complement strand
CCCTACACGACGCTCTCCCGATCTCATGTTTTCTTCGATCCGAACAAGTCCTACCGTCGAAATACCGATAGGGTTAGGCCGCCTTGGACCGCGTATTGCAAAGATCCCCCGTTCTTCGTTATCCATATACGGTTTCGCTCTCAGAGTTGCAGCAGTGGATAGGTGAAAATGAAATATCAAAATAATGTGAGAGAAACCTTCAACATCCTTCAGCCCTTCTACATATTCAGGAAATACTTCGACAATACCCTCGGTATCTTTGGCAATTGCAGCTTGTATAGGTGTTCCTTAGTGCTCTGATTCATAAATACGACAACAATGGCTGACGCTATTTTGATTAGTATTCAAGGCGTGAGGAGCGCCGCATACCCACCGCGGTATGTAAGAAAAGAGCAACGCAGAAGACGGAAAAGAGCTTCAGCCCGAAGGGAATATCATCTTTGCTCAATTTCTTCCTCTCTCTTCGCTTACGGACCACAAAGGGTACGCCGCACTCATTGTTCGTTGGAATTGGCTCAAATCTAAGTAATCCATTGTTATCTTATTTATGAATTAGAACACTTTCTCCTTCCGGAACTCTCGGTTGGGCGCACGGCTGCGCCGTGCTCGAGGGGGGTGAGAGACGAAGCAGAGAAAATACCATCAGCCATTGTTCCTGTATTTAGGGATCAGAACACTGGAATTCCGTCACGGATCGCGCCCGCTAAGGCAAACAACCCTATTTCTGTATCGGCTACTCCATTCATTTCCATTGTGAATAGCATCCGATCCTTGGGAGAATTTGCAAAATATTGAAAAAGAAGATAGTATTAATAGGGGTAAGTGAATTATGAAGGAAGTAGAAAAAAGAACGATCAGCGTTTTTAAAGCCTTGGGGAGTCCGACTCGCTTCAAAATAGTGAAATTACTTGCTGCGGGGGAGATGTATACAAGTGAGATTGCTGATATTCTTAGAAAGGATAAATCCACAGTATCCCGGCATCTGAAAATATTGAAAGATATGGATATTGTCCGCTATATCACAAGAGATAAATATGTATTTTACAGATTGAAAAAAGGGTCTGTAGTGGATTTAATAAATTATGCCGAGGGAATATTCGGGAGAGATTAAGTCAGTTGCACGATTTGTCAATTGACAAATCGTGCAACAGTGAATTTTAATAATAGACAAATTATGCTGTAGAAACCTCCCTTCAGGGCTCATACTTGTGACAAACATCAGTAAATTAGCACTTAAACATGTTACTGTGATACTTGCGAATATAACAGTAGAAAAAAGTGTATTTCGAGAAAATATAAAAAATATCTTGACATCTATGTGGTTACCTGTTATAATTTAGCACTTTTGCACTTAGAGTGCTAAAATTATGGAGGCTACTATGAAGATCAAACCTTTGAGAGATAAGGTCATCATCAAGCCCGAAGAGGCTAAAGAACAGAAGGTTGGAGCTCTTTATATTCCCGACACCGCAAAGGAAAAAAGGAATATTGGAGTGGTCATTGCCACAGGTCACGGAAAGAGGGACAATGACGGAAAGCTGATCAAAATGGATGTTAAGGTAAAGGAGCATGTTATTTACTCCAAATATGCCGGAACAGAGATCGAGATCAACAATGAGAAGCTGATCATCCTCGACCAGGATGACATTATCGGCATTATTGAGAAATAGAGGAGACATTTATGTCAGCTAAGGACATTATTTTTGATTATGACGCTCTGGCTAAGATCAAGGGCGGCGTTGATAAACTTGCAAATACTGTAAAGGTCACATTAGGGCCGCGCGGAAGAAATGTTGTCATCGACAGGAAATTCGGCTCGCCGAGTATTATAAATGACGGTGTTACCATTGCAAAAGAGATAGACCTTGAAGATCCTTTTGAGAATATGGGTGCCCAGATAGTTAAAGAGGTCGCCACTCAGACGAATGATGTTGCCGGTGACGGTACGACGACAGCCACAATATTAACACAGATACTTTTCAACGAAGGTCTTAAGAATGTTGTCGCGGGCTCCAGTCCCATGTATATCAAAAAGGGTATTCATAAGGCAGTTGCCAAGATCGTTTCCGAATTGAAGGCGATGTCAAAAGCCATCGATCCTACGAGTGAAAAAGATATCAGTAATGTTGCCGCTATCTCAGCGAATAATGATCTTGAGAATGTCGGTAAATTCATTGCGAAGGCCATGGTGAAAGTAGGTAAAGACGGCGTTATAACCATCGAAGAAGCGAAATCCATCGAGACACATATCGATATGGTTGAAGGTATGCAGTTTGACAGAGGGTACATTTCCCCGTATTTCGCGACAAATACCGAGAAAATGGATATCCAAATGGAAAATCCTTATATCCTTATCTTTGATAAAAAGATCTCAGTTATGAAAGACCTCATCAATATTCTCCAGACCGTTGCCCAGGAAGGTTCATCACTTCTTATCATCTCTGAAGATGTGGAAGGCGAGGCACTGGCGACACTGGTTCTGAATAAACTCAGAGGAACTCTTAAGATAGCCGCGGTAAAAGCTCCCGGTTTCGGCGACAGAAGAAAAGCCATGTTAGAGGATATCGCAATCCTTACAGGCGGTGAAGTGATTTCCGAGGACAAGGGAATGAAACTGGAATCCGTTGAAATTAAGATGCTTGGTAAAGCCAAAAAGGTAAAGATCGACAAGGATAACACCATAATTCAGGAAGGCGCCGGTTCCGGCAAAGAGATCAAGGCAAGAGTTGAGCAGCTCAAAAGGCAGATCGACGATACGACTTCTGATTATGATAAAGAAAAACTTCAGGAAAGGCTCGCGAAGCTTTCCGGCGGTGTCGCGGTTATTAAGGTCGGCGCATCGACAGAAATTGAACTCAAAGAGACAAAAGCCAGATTCGAAGATGCCTTGGCAGCTACAAAGGCAGCTTTGGAAGAAGGCATCCTTCCCGGCGGCGGTGTCGCATTTCTCAGGGTAAGGGACAAACTCAATGATGTCAAGACCAAATTCCCCGAAGAGAAGATCGGAGTGGAAATAGTTAGAAGAGCATTGGAAGAGCCGATCAGGCAGATAGCGAAGAATGCAGGCAAAGAAGGCGCGATCATCCTTGACCGTGTACTCAAAGAAACCGGAGCTATGGGATATAACGCGGCTTTGGATAAATATGAAGACCTTATGAAAGCAGGTATAGTTGACCCCACAAAGGTTACAGTTACCGCGATCGAAAAGGCCGCTTCAATTGCCGCACTTCTGCTTACTACCGACGCCATGATCACTGACCTCCCTGAAAAGGACGAGCCTCAGATGCCCATGGGTGGCGGAATGCCCGGCGGTATGCCAGGAATGATGTAATTCAGGACGAAAGTCCATACCATAACATTGGGGAGGTGTCCTTGCGGCATCTCCCCTTTTTTTTTGTTTGAATAATTCTATTATTATCTTATAATCAATTATGAAAAAGATCGAAGGAAAAGTGCTGATCGAGAGTGGATATAAATCCTATCTTTCAGATGAATCAAAACTTGCAGGTTTCACTGAGCTTATTATTTTTCCTGAAAGCAAAAAAGAGCTTTCGCAGGTAATAGGTGAATTCTATTCGCAGGAGAAACCCTTTCATGTATCGGGAGCGAGGACGGGTATCGTCGGCGGCGGAGTTCCCAATGGCGCCGCATTGATATCTACCGTTGAGCTGAACAAGATAATCGGATATGAAAGATCCGGCAGCGGTGTTTCTCTTCAGGTCGAGCCCGGGGTCACCCTCGAAGAGATAGACGATTATTTAAAGAGCAATAATTATGAAGGTGTAGAGTATAGATTCAATGTGGATGTTACCGAAAAATCGGCGACTATCGGCGGTGTTTGGGCAACCAACGGTTCGGGAGCAAGATCTTTCATGTACGGCCCTGCCAGAAAAAATATTTTATCCTGTGACATTGTCCTGCCCTCTGGGCAAATGATACATTTAGACAGGGGAAATTATCTTTTTAAGGGCAGTAAATTCTACGATGATTCTCTGCCCATTGAAGAAGTGGACATGGAAGGATACTCATTTGCGGATATAAAGAACAATGCGGGTTTCTATTTCAGGAACGATATGCCGCTTTTAGACCTTTTCATAGGTTCCGAAGGGCTTCTGGGGATTGCCGCGCAGATCGAGCTGCGGTTATATCCCGCAACCGAGCTTCTTGGCGTCCTTTGTTTTCTTGACACTGAGGATAATGCACTGGATCTTGCGGATCAAGTACGCTTCCGTGAACGGCTGAGCTCATTGGAATACTTCGGCCCCGCCGCAATAATATTGTTGAAGAACCTTTCAACATTGAAAGGTAATCCTTCGAAGATCCCTCCGATCAATAAGGCTGATAAAACCGCCCTGTATTTGGAATATATTACTGAGGGGGCGGAAGATACTGAGGGTATATACGAGGAATTAACCCCTTTATTGTCTTCCTGCGGAGGTGATATTGACCGAACATGGACCGCATTCGACTCTTCTGAAATGAAGCGGCTAAAGGATTTCAGACATGCTCTTCCCGAAGCCATAAACACGAAGATCGCGCGTCTGCAGGTGCGCTATCCTTCGGTTCACAAAATGAGCACCGATATGGCGCTGCCATCTGAGAAATTCAGGGATGTATTTTCCCGAATGCGCAATTTATTATCGGATTCGGGGTTGGAGCATTATGTCTTCGGCCATCTGGGTGATTTTCATCTTCATATCAATATCATTCCCAATTGCGACAGGGAGATACGCGCGGTATATAATCTCTATAATAATTTATCGGCGATCGGCCTTATTGCGGGCGGTACGATCAGCGCAGAACATGGTATTGGTGTATTAAAAAAGCAATACCTGCCCAGGATGTACTCCGAGGCCGAGATCGGAATAATTCGGCGTATAAAGAGGATCTTTGACCCTAAATGGCTGCTTAATCGCGGTGTTCTTATAGAGCCTTGATTACAAATGCGATGACAATCGTTCATGAGTGAACGAAGTACAAAGGACAGAAGATTGTTCAAAAGTTGAAAAGTTCAAGGTTAAAAGGTGGAAAGAAGATCGTTAAAAGGTTAAAAAGTTGAACGGTTAAAAGGTGGAGAAAAGAAAGGGAATGGATTCTTCAGAATGACAAATATGGTACTTATCAGTCTTATAATTTTCATTACCCACTGGTGCAATTGTTCCTGGGTCCACTGGTGCACTGCGAAGCTTGGCGTACGACATGTCCCATATCTTGTTGGGGTACGGCGTGAAACGATTGTAACAGAAGAATTAATGAGTTAATCGAAATAGTGATATTTCGGTTACGGATGTAAATATTGTTTTCATTTCCACCTCGCACTTCGTACATCCAACCTCGTACTCAGTCTGCGCAGCAGGCTGTGGGTACACTGCACTCATTGTTCGTTGGAATTGACTCAAATCTAAGTATTCCA
>JAIVYW010000134.1:0-5438 GCA_048635215.1 Candidatus Atribacteria bacterium | reverse complement strand
AGATAATCAGCATGATCGCTGCCAATGCCATTAATCCCCAGACCAAGACCCCGCATCCGCCTGCAAGGATCGAACATGCCATGGAAGAGGCAGGTGTGCATATTGATGCCATGAAGAGTGTGGATGAAGGCAGAGGGATATCAGGAGGCCGCGTACAAATTGATACATTCTGAAATGATTGAGAAGTATTTTCACCTTTTTTGTGATACCAGTGTACTGTTTCATAAATACGATGACAGTCGTTCACGTGGCGAACGATGTGTGAAGTGTGATGTGTGATGTGTAAAGTGAGGAGAACAAGGCAATATCCACATCCGTAATCGGAAAATCAATATTTCGTTTAACACTTTAATTCTCCTGTTCCAATCATATCACGCCGCACCCCAATCAAGATATGGGACAAGCTTCGCAGTGCACCAGTGGACCAGTGGACCCAGGGACAAGTTGGGATAAAGAAATGAAAAAAGAAGTGAGGAATAATAGAAATTGATTTCTTCATTTTACACGCTACATATCATACGTCACACGAATAAGGAGATGGATTTCCGCTTCCCGATGTAATCGGGATTCCCAAGGTCATGCGTCTGGGAATGACAAAGGAAATGGATTCTTCAGTCGCTACCGCTCTATCAGAATAACAAATATAATGTTTCTCAGTCTCACAATTATTTATTCTTTTTTCCCTATTCATTGTATTCACCAACCTTGAACTTTTGAACATTTCAACTTTTTAACAATCTTCTCCCCCACATTAGACCTCCTCAGAAAATACAAATGCCTCAAAGGTCATAAGTTCCGTTGAAGGGTCTTTCCATGCCTCGGCCGGAAGTCCGGCTTTACCGAAGCACAGATGAGAGAGAAAGGTCGGAAGATCCCAACCCGTTTCAGTGGCCACCTGAGGGAGAAATACCCCCTGGCTGAAACCTTTTTTCACCAGCACTCCATGCCGGCCCAATATGATATCTTTGTATGAATTTACTTTTTTCATTGGTGACAATACCGATAATTCCACAGTCAAGTCAGCAAGCTCCTCAGGGTGGACATCAGGAAAACGGGGATCGCCCAATGCTGACTCAACGGATGTTTCCAATACGGATTTCCACAATGGATCACGGGCGATGATAAAGCCGATGCAACCTCTTAATTCCCCCGCTTTCTTCAAAGTGGTAAAAACGCCGTATGGCTTACCGTACTTGTCTTTCAACTCCAAAGACATCTTCATATACTCATTGTTCTTGAGATAGAAAACAATGCTGGAACGGGCAAGGGATAATAATTCTTTCTGGTCGGCGGATGAGAAGTTTATCATTTTTTCACCTTATCATAAAATATGAAGGAGCCGTAAGTGGTAATGAGGCTTCCGTCAAAAAGCAGCACGACATCATCCGTGTATTTGATCAATTCCATGTGAGCGGACCGGCGGGCATCTTCTGAAAAGGAATTGAAAAACGCAGTGATGGCAGCCGAACCCCTCACTTCCCCTTGGTCAGAATAACATTTCTCTATTGAGGAGATATCTTTGCTTATTATACTCTTAATGAGCGCGGCATCAAATTCTTCCGCCACGGCAGATGGTTTTGAATAGGAAAGGTTGAGCGAGGAAATAATAAGTGAAGACCCGCAGTGCTCCCTCACCAGTCGACTCACCTTTTTAGCTGTTTCAGGATCTCCCTCGGGCAGCATCACGGGCAGGACGGGAAGCCCGGGAAAGTGCTTGTGGATAAATGGTAAGTGCACCTCCATCTGATAGAAAGTATTGAATTGTTTATAATTCACATCAACTGCGGGCGAAACGGCGAACAACCGTGCTTTATTTCTGTCCATCGGCATACGGGCGCCGGGAATTCTAAAAATATCAAAATCCGGCACAAGGGCTGTTTTACCCTCATACTCCGCCAGAATGACCACTCCGTCATAGGCCGCATAATTCTCAGATGAAAGCTCGGCATATGCCATACCCATTGTCTGGCCGGCGAATCTATAAGCCGCATGAGGAACTATCATCCCTCTAATGGTCTTTGGGATCGTATTCGCAGGGGCCGTGCCCTCCAATGTTGTTATCATTTTTTCTAAAAGGGCGGTAGGGCCCGGATAATATGCTCCCACTCCACCGGGGAGAACTTCAATGGGTTTGGCGGAACAGATCAAAAGAAGGGCTAGAAAAAGAATGTAGGGATCAGCTTTGGCTCTCATTTCTGAGTTTTTTTCCTAACTCCCTATATTTCTCCTCTTTATCCTTATCCGAAGTATTTTTATAGTAAAGGTACAGAATCGCCGCCGACTCAAGAGAATCGACCTCGCCTTCTTCCAATAAATCAATGATCTTGCTTAGCCACCATATATTTTCAGAAATATCCGCTTTTTTCATGTAGTCGAGCACCTTCTTGATATTCCCGGCAAAATAGAAATGTATATTCTTGAAAACAGGCATCAGCTCATCTGACTTATGCTTTATTACGAATTGCTTCTCGGCATCCGCATCGCCGCCGGAGGCTATTTCAAGGTACATGGAAAGAATTTCTTCTCTTGAGAGTTCGACCTGTTTATTCCCTTCGTCAGACACCGTGTCAGATTCGGCGTCCGCTTCTTCGGAAGAGATTTTCTCGTCCTCATCTGCGGCAGGGGCTTCATCTTCGCTTTCACTTGCAGCCTCATCAAGCGCTTTTGCCGGTTCCGGCTCGAGTTCAATTACTTCCGGTTCTTCTGCAGGCACGGATTCTTCTTCGGTAATTGCTTCCGCTTCTTCTGCAGGCACGGATTCTTTCTCATTAACTGCTTCCGGCTCTTCAGCATCAACGGCAACAGTATCCTGCGTTTGCTCTTCTTCCGAAGGAGTGATCTCCTCCACGGCAACATCTTCCGAAGAGGTGGATGCAGGTTCGGGTTCAATTTCCGCAGGGGGTTCTTTCTTTGCTTTGTCCTTCTTTGCTTTGTCCTTCTTTACCTTACCTTTCTTTACCCTCTCTATTTTAGGTTTTTTGATCTTTTCTTTTTTCGGGCGGGTTTTTATTTTTTTCACCAAAGTAGTGATCCCGCTTATCGTTAAAAATATGATTACAATGGCTCCTAAGCCGCCGCTGATATAGATGGCCAATTTCTTGAACAAGGCCTTCTTCTTTGTCTCTAACTTCCTGCGAAAACCACCTAATTTCTTTTCCGGATATTTCTTTTCCATCTTGAAAAGCAGTTGTTCCGCGGGCTTAAGGCTGCCGCCGGTCAAAAGGAGATTCAATTCCGCGAGGTCCTTTTTAAAGGACTGGGTTCTTGTATATTTCTTTAGCCATTTCTCTATTCTCGGTGAATCTATCCCGCTATTTTTGATATCATTCAAGAAAGTAAGCCGCTGAGGCAGCCCCTTTAATTCCTGAACTTTTTCGATCAAATAATCTATGACAAGATTTTCCGTATTGATATTTGCCGTTTCCTTTGAAGCAGTGTAGCTTTCACTGAAATACTTCAGGCCCTGGGCCAGATTTTTTCCGTTCAATTCCTCTCCGGCACCATGAAAATACATTTCACCGAGATAATAGAGAAGTAGCGGATTCTTCTGCCAGCCTGTTTCCGATTTTATCTGTTCTTCGGCTTCCGAAAATCGCTGCAATTCCACCAGGATCAGATACTTCAGCCTTTTCAAATGATTGGATGTGATGATATCCGTAGAGAGCCTAAGGCCTTTATTGGCCTTTTTCAAGGCTGTTTCAAGATTTTTCATCTCTATCAGCACCTTGACATATGTTTCATAGTCCAGGGATTTTTTTGCGCGCGAACTATTTGAGTTCTCTAATCTTCCTATATAACCAAGAGCCTCGGCATACTCTTCTATTTGAAAAAGAGACTCGATCAAGTACTTGTACATTGGATAATTAATGGGAGTCTCTTTGATAATTTCGCGGAATATGGGAGCTGCTTTCTCGTACTTATTTTCCCTGTACAGCGCCATCCCTTCTTTTGGAGATGCGCTAAATATCATTGCAGAGAATAATACCGTGATTAGGAGTAGGATTTTCATCTTCATACAGGAATTATAACTAATATAAGCAAATAAATCAATACGGGGAGTGTATTGACTGTGGTTTAGGGAAGAAATTCGAAAAGGACGGGCATTTCTCATAAGGCAGGTGAACGCTCAGGTCATTGCCGGTCACGGGATGTTCCATCTCAAGCCCGACAGCGGTCAGGAGATGATGATCAAGCTCTATCACTTCGCCGGAACACGCCTTGATCTTTCTTCCGGCGGAAGAATATTGAATATCTCCAACAATCGGGTGGTTCAATGCCTTCATATGTACCCTGATCTGATGGGTCCTGCCGGTTACAAGTCCGAAGGAAAGGAGCGTAAATCTGTCATTTCTGTCTATGACCCTGAACAGTGTTATGGCCGAACGCGGGTTGATCCCGCCTTTTGTGAATAATTTCCTGTCGGAAGTGGATCTGCCGATGGGATACCTGATCTCTCCACTCTCATCCTTGACAATTCCGAAGCATATACCGAGATATATCTTTTTTATCCTATGTTCTTTCTGCATTTCCACAAGGTTTTGAAAACAGCGGTCGGTAAGGGCTACCATAAGAAGGCCGGAGGTATCTTTATCAAGGCGATGAACGATCCCGGGACGCTGACGGCCGCCGATATCGGGAAGCGAATCACCATAAAGCTTCATAAGCCCGTTAACTATAGTATCATTCTGATGGCCTATGCCGGGATGAACGACTTGGCCGGAAAATTTATTGATGATCAGCAGATCATCGTCTTCGTATATCTTTTCTATCTTTATATCCGCAGGAAGGATCTCAACTGTTTCGCTATCCGTTTCATCCGGAAAGCTGATCTCATCACCCGGATTGAGTTGCTTTGAGGCTTTGGCGGGAAGCCCGTTTATGCTTACCAGTCCGTCCTTTATTATCTTTTTTATCCTTGAACGAGACAGTTCGGGCAGAACTTGTGACAGAAAATAATCAAGGCGCAGGCCCGGTTCGGTACATCTCAGAAGCATCTTATCCCCCGGGAGTACTGAGAATATCCCAAAGAACGAAAATCGCAGAGATAGAGACACCCACCAGAAGTACATTTGTGGTTTCCGCTTTGGAGAGGGGATAGGTTGGGTCGCTTGTGGCAAAGATCATATACCACTTGTACGCCAGCAGCGAATAGGTAAGCGTCAGCGGGAGAGAGGAAAGAAAAATAATGAGCGATCTCTTAAGGCGCGATTCCTTATTCGTATCCAATGTTAATTGGAGTTCCGGGCCTTCCGGCGCGCTCAATTGAAATGAACGGAAAGCCGTGCTCGTGGGAAGACAGTCCGGTACTGAATGTGAGATCATTATAAAGAGAAGGATCAGGAAAATCGTTCTTTTACCTGCCATATTTTCTTAAGATATAATATACACCGGACATGACCGGAACAAAAATAATGATTATAAGCTGAGAGAAGGTCAGG
>JAIVYW010000133.1:0-5477 GCA_048635215.1 Candidatus Atribacteria bacterium | reverse complement strand
GGGAACATGGCCAGGTTTACGAACAGGAGATCCATGAATTTTTCGGAATAGAGTTCGCGGGAAACCCGGACCTTTCACCGCTCTTTCTGCACAATTGGAAAGAGATACCGCCGATGAGAAAGGACTTCGATACGGAGGAATACTCAAAAAGAGCATTTGATGTCGGGGAAAGGGAAGGTGCAAAATGATAGATCTGTTTACCGATATTACTGAGATCGCGAATAAAGACGGCAACAAGGTTTACGATATCTTCTTCGGCCCCAATCATCCGGGCATGCACGGAAATTTCGGATATGTTGTGGACATGATAGGCCATTCGATCGCCAAGGCAAGGGTCAATGCGGGATTACTTCACAGAGGGTTTGAGAAGATAATGGAGACCAATCTCTGGCATCAGAACCTCTCATTGATCCCCAGAATATGTGTTGTGGACCCCGATCCGAACGAGGTAGCATATTGCGGAGCCATTGAGAAGATCATGGGACTGGAAATACCCGAGCGGGCGAAATTCATACGGACCATCACATTGGAAATGTCCAGAATGACCTCTCATTTAATGGGGATGGGATCCGTCGGCGGCGCGACCGGGCTCTATACCGTAATGTACCTGATGCTCGCTGACCGTGACCGGCTGCTTGATATGTTCGAGTGGCTGACGGGTGGAAGGATATATCATATTTACAATATCCCCGGAGGAGTCAGAAGAGACCTTCCCAAAGGATGGAAGGATAAGCTCTATGGATTAATGGATTTTTTTGAGAGCAAACTCAAGGAATACGATGAGATCCTCTATCGCCACCCCATCATTCACAAAAGATTGAAGGGCGTCGGCGTGATCACCGCCGAACAGGCAAAGAAATGGGGAATAACAGGCCCGAATCTCAGAGCGACCGGCGTAAAATTCGATACCCGAAAGGCGTATCCCTATGCGGCATACGATCAATTGGAATTCGATATACCCACAGAAAAGGAAGGCGACGCATTGGCAAGAGCAAATCTTGTCCGCGCCGAATTCGAGGTGACCATTTCAATAATCAGACAGGCATTGGACAAACTTCCTGAGGGGGATGTCAATATTAAACTGGGCAATCCGCTGAAGTTCAAGGTCCCTGAAGGAGAGGCCTATGCGAAGGTCGAATCCTCCAAAGGGGAATACGGATATTATATCGTTTCCACCGGAGGTATTAAGCCGTACCGCGTCTCCGTGAGAGGGCCTTCCCTCCCCGCCGGACTGTTTTTATGTCATAAACACCTGCCGGGAATGAGAATAGATGATGTTGCCCTGTGGATGAACACGCTTCAGATATGCGCGCCGGATTTTGACAGGTAGGAGAAGAAGATGAGTATTGACAAAAAAAATATAATCGCTCCCTATATGACATTGAAGAACCTTTTCAGAAAACCGGTAACGGTGAAATTTCCGAAGGAAGAATTGGATGTCTTCCCAGGATGCCCGGGAGTTTCTCCTCAATACAGAGGGATACACGCGAATGATCATGAAGAATGTATAGGATGCGGGGCCTGTTCCGATATCTGCCCCACCGATGCCATTCGACTGATCGCCTTTGAGGGAGAACCCCGTGAGGGAGCCAAGAATCAAAGGCCGGAGATCGATTACGGAAGATGCTGCTTTTGCGGATATTGTGTGGATATATGTTCCACCGGTTCCCTTTCAATGACAAGAAAATTCATTCATATCGAATGTACACCGAAAACAGCGGATCCGGAAAAAGAAGTTAATATGATCAAGGATAAGTTCATCCTGCTTCCCGATGAGAAAGGGCTGGACGATCTGGGCTGGACCACGCCTACTCCCCTGTCCTTATTGGACTTGGAAAGGGTCTCGATGGAGCAGTTATCTTCAGGTCTAAGGAATGACTCCTTTGTTGAAATAGTGAAAGGGTTTTCAAAAGAGCAGGCCGTTAAGGAAGCTTCCAGATGTATTGAATGCGGAATTTGTACGGATGCCTGCCCCGCGGGAATGAACATTCCGGAATATATAACCGCGATATGGGACGATGACAATCAGGCATCGGTGGAATGGATGTACAAGACGAATCCCCTGTCCAATGTTTGCGGAAGAGTTTGCACGCATGTGTGTGAAACCGTATGCGCTATCTCTCACCGTGGCGAGCCCGTTGCCATCAGATGGCTGAAGCGCTATGCCCTGGACCAGCTGAGCTCTGATGAAGTAAACGGCATTTCCGGTATAGATCAAATAAAATCGGCAAAGAAAAAGATAGCGATCGTGGGAAGCGGCCCCGGCGGCCTCGCGGCAGCGTATTTTCTATCAAAAATGGGATATGCGATCACCATATTTGAAAAGAATAAAATGGCGGGCGGCGTCATGAGATATGGAATTCCTAATTATAGACTGCCGGATGAGGCATTGGACAAGGACATCGATGCGATAAAAACTCTTGGTGTGGAGATCCTGACAGAAATTGAAATAGGAAGGACCAAAAAGATCTCACAATTACAAAAGGATTTCGATTTTGTCATCCTTGATACCGGTTTGCCCATAGGAAGAACCGCCCTGCCGGACCTGAAGCATGATAAGTTCAATTTGTCAATTGAGATGCTTGAGGATATCTCCAGGGGAAAGGAAGTAACGGTAGAAAAGAATATAGCCGTTATCGGCGGCGGAAATGTCGCGATGGACATCGCACGCAGTCTGGCAAGATTACAAAGGGTGAAATTCGGAGAAGTGAATATCACCGCGATTTCCCTGGAATCACGGGAAGAACTGCCCGCGGACATCGAAGAGATCGAAGAAGCAATGGAAGAGGGTATCGTGCTTGAACCAGGATGGGGAAATATGGAAGTTGATCTCGATAAAAAAACAAATGCTATAAAAGGCATTAAGATCACGAAATGTACACAGGTATTTGATCAGGATCATAGATTCAGGCCTCTTTTTGATGAGGCGGATGTCAAGACGCTTCAAGTCGATCAGATCGTTGAAGCTATTGGCCAGGCACCAGATTATTCATTCCTTGATTCATATGAGAAGGAAGTCGAATTCAAAGGATTCCGCATAAAGACAGATGAGAATGGAAAGACATCCCTGGATTGGCTCTGGGCTGTGGGAGATATTATTGAGGGGCCGGATATCGTGCACGCGGTCTCCAACGGACATAAGACCGCACAGGCCATAGACCGGATCGTTGAGAGAAATAAGTAATTGGAGATAATAATATGATGAGAGATATTAAAGCCACCTTAGCAGAAGGGCCAATAGGAAAGATCCTATTCAAATTGACCGTGCCAATGATATTCGGCATGGTGGCAATGGTGGCTTTTAACCTTGTTGATACCTTTTTTGTCGGGAAATTGGGAACAGACGAATTGGCGGCGATGAGCTTTACTTTCCCCGTAGTGATGGCACTTAACGGCATTGCACTGGGCTTGGGCATCGGCGCTGCCGCGGTGATCTCAAACGCCATCGGAAAGGGTGATATGAAGACCGTCAGGCGGCTCACAACCGATAGCCTGATCCTTGCTGCTCTCATCGTTGCAGTTTTTGCTACCCTTGGACTTCTTACTATCAAGCCGCTTTTTAAATTACTCGGAGCTAAAAAAGAACTGCTGCCTCTTATCTACTCATATATGCGTGTCTGGTATCTCGGTGTTGTCTTCGTTGTTTTTCCTATGGTCGGCAATAATGCCATAAGGGCGACAGGAGACACAAAGACGCCGGCTCTGATCATGATGTGCGCGGTCACCATGAATGTTATCCTTGACCCGCTTTTGATCTTTGGCTTGGGGCCGTTTCCAAGATTAGGGCTTACGGGAGCCGCCCTCGCTACCGTATTTTCCCGTATGACGACTTTCGCGATATCCTCATGGGTGCTCATCAAACGCTATAAGATGGTAACCTTTGAAAAAACACCGATCAGAGAGATCTGGGATTCATGGAAGAAGATCCTATATATAGGCCTTCCTTCGGCTTTGACCAGAGTTATCATGCCTGTAGGGATTGGTGTTATCACCAAATTTGTTTCAATGTTCGGAAAGGAAGCCGTTGCGGGCCTTGGTGTCGCAACACGGATCGGCTTTTTCTCCATGACCATAATATGGGCGTTGTCTTCTGTAATTGCGCCTTTCATAGGACAGAATTGGGGCTCAAAGAAGCCTGACCGTGTTAGAAAAGGACTGTGGATCTCATACCGTTTCTCATTCCTTTACGGATTGGGGTTATTTATTATACTCTATTTCATTGCCCCGCTGATAACACCTGTTTTCAACAATGACCCCGAAGTGCACCGTGTATCTACCCTTTATCTTAGAATACTCTCAATGGGATACGGCCTTCAGGGGATCTTCATCATTTCAAATTCAGCGCTGAATGTTCTACATCGCCCCTTGTGGGGAGCCCTTATCACTGCTATACAAATGTTTCTGCTGTATATTCCCCTGGCATTCCTTGGAATGAAATTCATGGGATTGAACGGAATATTTCTTGGCGGCGCGATCTCTTATGTAATTTCAGGATTGATCGGAGGGAAACTTGCGCTGAATTTCTCAAGAGAAGTTCATCTTAAATAGGGACGGTGGTTAAGAGTGTTAAGAGTTTAATTCCACTAAAAGCCAAATATCACAAAAGATAGGACATTTAGAGAAGATATTTAAAACAAACCCTTAACACTCTTAACCACCCCAAATACTCAGAAGGTTGAAGGTAGGGAGAAATCGAACTTCGAAAACTCAGATATCTCAGTCCTGCTCGTTCATGTATTGATAAATTGAATAATCGTATCCCTTATGCTGTACGCGAGTAAGTGTGATGATCTTGTTGTCTCCGAACAGGTCAACTATTGATACATTGTCATTTAACTCAATATTATAGATTGAAGACCGGCCGTTCCAATCTTCTGTCTTGAGTACTGTGAACTTTTTGCTGTCAGGTATGAACTTACGATTTCCGATGCTGCTTGAATCCGCATCGGTAAAAAGCAGAGTATCTGTTTTTGGATCGAAAGAAAATACCCTTGGAGCATTGAATCTTTTCCACATACTGATAGAACTGCACTTTCGAAAATCATCTATCATATAGACATATCCACCTATGAACAAAAGTTTCTCCCCATACTCGCGGATACTTGAGCGGATCTCTTCGCTCCATGGGAGATCTATACTTTTTACGACATTCAGATCCTCGTCGAGCATGCTGAACCGCATAGCGAAGTCCGATCCCTCAATATCATTAATCACATAAAGATTACCCTTGTCGGATATGTAGTATTCCTTGTGCTCTCTATGAAGCGTTCCTTTCTGGATATTGAATATGACGGACTCGGTATTGTGGTATCCATCTTTCCAGCGGACAAGGATATTTTTCATTTTCCTGTCTATTTTCAGAAAATACTTTTTTCGGATAATGTTTTTCAGATCGTACCGTTTGACCGCTTTTCCTTCTTCATAGGATATTTGGATCAAAGATTTGTCACTGTTGATGTAATAAAGAGCGTCATCGG
>JAIVYW010000132.1:0-5412 GCA_048635215.1 Candidatus Atribacteria bacterium | reverse complement strand
ACCAGGTCAATGCCTTCTCCATAATTTGAATAACTCGACCTGCCGTCGGAGTAATCCGATGCGCCCACAGCAATGACATTTGTATATAAAGAGGGATAGTCTATTGATGATTTCCCATCATTGCCTGTAGCGGCAATGACGACACATCCCTTCCCATAGGCATAATCGACGGCCGCCTCCAGTATTGTTGTTCCGGTTCCTCCGCCTATACTCATCGACAGGACATCCGCGCCGTTGTCGGCGGCCCAGCGAATGCCTTCCGCGATATCCGAATCCCATCCATTTCCAAGATCATCAAGGGATTTTATCGGCATTATTCTGACACCGGGGGCTACACCCACAACACCGAGATTATTATTCGCGATCGCGCCTACTGTTCCCGCGCAATGCGTACCGTGGCCGTTATCATCATCAGGATTTTCCGGATTGTACGGGTTTCCACCCGAATCCGCGAGAATGAAGTTATGTCCAGTGACCAGATTAGCGGCAAGGTCAGGATGGTCAAGATCTATTCCGGTGTCCACGACGGCTACTATCACCGAAGGGTCGCCGATGCTTATATCGGAATAATTCTCAAAGCCGATGCGTTTCATATTCCACTGATATAAGGTATATAATGGATCATCCGGAACAAAGTTTATCTTCTTCAATTGATCCTTTTCGAAGAGGTCCAGGCCGTATTTCTCTATCGCGAGATCGCGCAGGTCTTCCGCTCGTCTGGTTTCAGGCATTATGATTATGGAAAAGGTATCTACCTTCTTAATGAATTCCGCCGATTCACCCTTTATAAAGGAAGAGACCGCGGAGGGATCTCCTTTTATTATATATCTCGCGGGACGGGCACAAAAGCCCAATACCGAGATTAAAGCCAATATTATGATCAAATGCTTCTTCATCTGTACCTCTATCTTATATTTTATTCATTTTTACTTGTTTATTCAAGTAATGAGAATAAATATGTGAGGATAAGAGCAAAAATACGAGACATATTATCGAAATAATGCCGTTTATCATCATCCCGTAAAAGAGATCAGTCCTGTCATTGATATATCCGATGACGGGGATCAGGGTCATGGAGCCGGCGGCACCCGCTGCGAAAATTATCCCGACGGGTTTTCTGCTTTTTCCCAGAAGTCCGTTGTACATCGAGATCAGGGTGGGATATACGCCTCCGTAAAAGAAAGCAGAGATCGGAATGAGATATACGGGGCCGATAAAAAGCCCCCAGATAAATACTGATGTCCCCAGAATATGACCAGCTATCATGCATACTCCGGGCCTCACTTTCTTTGAAATAATTCCCGCGGTGAGGCGGCCTAATAGCAGGGAAAGAAAGAATAATGTGAGAAGCAGGCTCGCGGGAGCTTCCCCGAGTTTCAAACCCTTCAGGGCATAATTATATACCCAGCCTGATATGCCGATCTCCGTGCCTACATAGAAGAACGCAGCAACATAGAATATCAGAAGCGAAGCAATACCGGCTCTTCCCGCCGTGCGTGAACTGTCATCGGGGACGGCCGACGCATGTTTGAAGGCGGCCGAATAGAAAGGAATGAGCAGAAGGAATGCCAAAGCAGGCAGCAAAAACAAAGGGCGGTACCCTTCATATCTACCCATTATCAATAATGAGTACTGCGGTGCAGCCATCGCGCCGAAAGCATAGAAGAGATGCAGAAAATTCAAGGCGGATGCCTTATTTGTTGAAATTTCATGCACCAATTGATTGGTCGCCGCAAATACTGTAGAGGCGAAATAACCGTAGAAGAAGAGGGCGATTATAAGAAAATAGAATTCTTTTGTTAAAAAGACGCATAATACCGCCGCCGATGTAAAAAACAAAGAAAATACAACGATACGCCGTTCACCGAATCTGTGAAAAAGAAGGCCCGAGAAGAGATTGCCCAGAAGGTATCCCAAGCCCGAAAGGGTAAATATCAATGAGGACAGAGTGTAATTGATCCCGTATTCGGCGATCGTTTCAGGAATAATTATACCCCTGAGAGAGTCTGCCACACCAAAAAGAAAGATATAGAAGAAGAAGAGCGGGAAAAATCCCTTAACCTTTTTCAATTACTATTTTCTTATATGGGTAAAGTTTCCCCGTGATAACCCCTCTAAATCCGGAATATCCGCAAACACATACCCATTCGCTGCATGCCTCGGTATGATGATTGAAATGCATCTCTTCCTTTGGGATGAAACAATTAAATAGACCCATTGGAGAAGCGCAGCGAGGGCATATCACCGGATTTTCGCAATTCAGTGTATGCTCAATGGGACAAGCGCCGATAAATTGGCAATTATCCTTTTTACTCCTCTTCTTCATCCCACTCGTCGTCATCAAATTCTATATCAGCGATGATCTCATCAACCTTCTCACTGCCTTGCTCAAGCTCCAATGCCAGCAATTCGACCTCATCCAGAAGGTCCTGAGCATCAGCGAGCAGGACATCCAGCTCCTCATAAGTGAGGTCCCAAAGCTCTCTTCTTGAAAGCTTCAATTTTTTCATAACGCTTTCCAATTTCTCAAAGTTCATATATACTCCTAATGTACTGTTCCATAATTACTTAATGTACTGCTCCATAATTACTCATCAAGTAGTTCTTCTAATATCTGCTGTGAAAGTTTCGGATCGCAACGGCCATCGGTCACCTTCATCATCATTCCCATAAAGAATCCTATGAGTCCGGTCTTTCCGCCGATATACAATTTGACCTGAGCGGGGTTCTCGCTGAGAATTTTCTCCGCGATCTCTTTCAGTTCATCCCTGTCCGAGATGACCGATATGTTCTCATTTTCCAGCATCTCATTAAAATCTTCCCCGGACAATAATCTTTCAAGGATGGATTTAAAGATCTTTCCCGTTAATTTTCCTGTTCCGATCCGCTTTACTATATCGGCAAAGGCCTTTGGAGGCAATTTACAGTCCTCAAATCCCTCTCCCCTTTCCCGGAGGTAATGAATTACATCACCGGTGATCCAATTGACCATCTGCTCATATTGAACACAGTACTTCGAGGCCTCGATGAAGTAGATGTACATCGCCTTCTCGGAACTCAATACATAGGCATCTTCCTTTCGCAGCCTGAAATTGAATGTGAGCTGATTCATCGCGAATCCCGGGGTAAGAGGGAGGTTATCCTTCAAGGCAAAGAGGTTCTTCTCTGAAAGCAGAATAGGCGGGATATCGGGTTCGGGAAAATACCGGTAATCATTGAATGATTCTTTCTTTCTCATTGTCCGTGTCTTCTTTGCTTTGCTGTCCCAATTTCTGGTCTCGGATTCGGGAACGAGATCACGGTCAAAGAGAGCTTTTTGCCTTTCTATTTCATACTCAATCGCTGAGCGGACCCCGGAAAAAGTATTCATATTCTTTATTTCAACACGGTAATCGGGAAGAACGGCAAGGTCATGCGTCAGAGAGATATTGGTGTCTACCCTGAGAGAGCCCTCTTCCATATTACACTCGGATATACTTAGGTATTGCGCGGTCCTTTTGATAAATTCAAGAAAATATACGACAGAATCCGAGTCGTGGAATTCCGGCTCCGTAACTACTTCCAAAAGAGGGATGCCGGAACGATTGTAATCGATCGTGCTCCCCTTTTCAAGAGAATCCTCCTTGTGCACCAGTTTTGCAGAATCCTCCTCCATATGAACCCTGTTTATTCCCAGAGAATAAGTATTTTCCGGGGAGAAGAAAAAGAAATTCCCGTCATATCCTATCGGAAATTCATTCTGTGTGATCTGGTAATTTTTCGGCGTATCCGGATAAAAATAATTCTTTCTGTCAAAACCCGTAAAGAGATTGATGCGGCAATTGAGCGCGAGCGAGAGATTCAGCGCGCTTGTCAATATATTGCGGTTAAAGACCGGCAGCGTTCCGGGCTGTCCGGTACATATGGGACAGATATGAGAATTGGGAGCGGCGCCGAAAGTATTCTTGCAATTACAAAATATCTTGCGGTCAGACTTCACCTGAATATGGACCTCAACACCGATCACGGTAAATACATCTTTTTTCATTTCAGCTCTCCCGCGACCTTTCCCGCAAATTTAAGCAGATCAAGGTCAGAACCGATCCCGCCCATCAGCTGTATTCCGATCGGCAGCCCATCCGAACTCTCCCCGCAAGGCATGGTGATCGCCGGAGTGCCGAGTATGTTGGCAATGGCGGTAAAAACATCACTGAAATACATGGAGACCGGATCATTTATCTTCTCGCCCAATCTGAACGGGGGTGTCGGAGTGGTGGGCAGCAGTATATAGTTGATCGTGCTGAAAAACGCTTCGTAATTCTTTCTCATAAGGCCGCGTATCTTCAATGCCTTCTTGTAATATTGTTCCGAATATTCCGATGCCGTCACATATGTCCCAAGGATGATCCTGCGTTTGACCTCTTCACCGAATCCGAAACTGCGTGTAGAACGGCGCATTGAATCAAGGGTTTTGCCCTCTTTCCTCAAGCCGTACTTGATCCCGTCATAACGGGAGAGATTAGATGAGGCTTCGGCAGTTGAGAGGATTTGATATAAAGGGACAGAATTCTCCAGAAACGGTGGTGAAATATTCACCATTTCCGCACCGAGGTCACTCATTTTTTCTATTAATTCAAGATAACGGGACTGAATATCGTCAGCGACGGGTATAGGGTCAAAGCCGCCCATGATACCCACTATCTTGCCCCTCAAGTCCACATTATCATAATTGACCTGTTCTACATCCTGCAGATCTCTATCCGCATAAGAGGTAAGGTCGAAGGGGTCTTTATCATTCATTACGGATGACACCGTAATAATGTCATCTACATTGTTCGCGATAATTCCGATCTGATCAAATGAAGAAGAAAAAGAAACAAGGCCGCGGCGGGAAAAAACACCGTAAGTGGGTTTAAATCCGTACAGGCCGCAAAATGCGGCCGGCTGTCTCACCGATCCGCCGGTATCCGAGCCCAATGCGAACGCACAGCTGCCGACCGCGACAGATGCCGCAGCGCCACCTGAACTTCCACCGGGTACATATTCGGAATTAAGCGGGTTCTTTGTAGGCCCGAAGGCGGAATTTTCAGTAGAAGATCCCATGGCGAACTCATCCATATTCGTGCGCCCCACAGGCAAAGCACCCTCTGCCAGGTCTTGGTCAGTACCTCGGTTCCAGTTTCCTTGGTTCGCCATATACAGTCAAAACCGAGGCCATATGTATTATTTGTATTATTCGAGGATAAATAGAGGATAGTGTTACCGGCGAAGAAAGCGTAATCACAAAGGAAAGTCATTTCGGTATCTATCAGGCTGAGCTGATTCCAGGTATCGCCACTATCTTCACTTTTAGAAAGGGCACTTTCATCGCAAGCTTGCCCCTGCCATGGTCCAGCAGGGAGAGTCATGTTTGCCCATGCTGCGGCGGTGGTT
>JAIVYW010000131.1:0-5441 GCA_048635215.1 Candidatus Atribacteria bacterium | reverse complement strand
ACGCCGAAGTCGGAGAAAAAGACCCTCATCAACGGGGCATATTCAAAGACATTGACCTCTCTTGACGCACTTTCACGATTTTCGATGTTCAGAAAGGTCCCTTCCGCGATCTTCCATGCCTACAAGAAACTCTTCAAGGAAGGAGATCCTCTTGACACAATACTCACCGAAGATCGTAAAATAAGAAAGTATTTTGAGCAAACCCCTCTCTTAGAGCATACCGTAAGAACATTATCGGGTGTGGAAGTCGGATTATTACCCCGCAAGGAGCTTTTTGCGGCATTCAGTTCGATGCCTCCCGAGAAATTCCCTTTGGAGAGAATGGGTATATTCCTTATTTCACAGTGGGCTTTTGAGAGGGAATGACAGTGAAAATATTGTATTTGTCAAAGCGATTGAAGATTCTTGACAATGTACTATAAGGAGATAATATGGAATTAAAGACAACATGGACGGGCTCAGGCCTGCAAATGATAGGTTCGAACGGCAGCCAGGGAGTGATCATGGATTCCGGTGATGGAGTAGCTCCTTCTCCCATGCAGATGGTGCTTTTCGGTCTGATTGGTTGTACCGCTATGGATGCTATATCGATCATAAAGAAGAAAAGACAGGAATTGAAAGAGTTTGAAATAGTCCTTACCAAGGTAGAGCGTGCGGATAACCATCCCAAGGTGTATACGAGCCTGCATCTGGAATACCATATTGCGGGTGATGTTACCGAGAATTCTGCTAAAAGGGCTGTGATGCTTTCGCAGGACAGTTATTGTTCGGTTAGCGCCATGCTGAAGAGCACAGCGAAGATAACATATTCAATAATATTGAATGGTGTGGAGATTTGACCTGCTCCATATAATGTTATATAATTACCATGGATCAGAACACTATTTGGGGAAAAGAGATGCATATAAAAAAAGAGATCAGAGAGTATTGGTTTAATATAAAAGTTCTTGCTGAAAGCAAGATCAGGGAAAAAGACCTTACCAGGCATTTTATCAAGAAATCTCCTGCTTATTCATCATTTGTTTATTCTGAACGCCTATTTCCCGCTATTCGGGAGTTGAAAAACCGTAAATCGCCAAAAATACTAGAGTTAGGTGCCGGCCTGGGTATCGACGCAAATCTTTTTGCCAAATATGGCGCTGAAGTATTTGCAGTCGAGATCGAAACAAATCGCCTTCAGATCTTCCGGCAATTAACAGATCATCTCAATTCAAAGGACCTTCATATAGTGGAAAGAGATGCACTCTCCTGGTTAAGCGAATTGGATGAGAAACAGAAATTTGACCTGATATGGATCACTGAGGCGATCTCGCATATTCACCCTTTGGAAACGCTTTTCAAGCTGCTGCGCGATAGACTTAATAATGGTGGAGTGGTGATCATCTCCGAATCGAATATTAACAATCCGGTATTCAAGAAATATATTGACAAAGAGCGTCTTGAGCGTTATGCGAGAAAGGAATTGGATCCCGATGAACATATGGATGGGGATATTTACCTTACTCCTTCTGAGTACATTGACCCTGAAACAGGAAAGAAGATCTTTCAGGCCAATGAAAGAATGTTTTCTCCCGGGGAATTGAGACGCCTGATGCGTATATACGGCTTTAAACAGAAAAAGACATATTACAGGATGTTCTTACCGGAGAAACTATTTACATTTCTCCCTTTGTCCGGGGTCCTGGAAAAAATACTATCATATATTCCGGTCCTGAGAACGATCGGAGTCCGATATATTTCACTATTTGAGGGGGCACAAGTATGGATAGAAGAAAGAAGATAACTTCTCTCTTGGAAAAGAATAAAGCTGTGAATAAACTGTTTCTGAAATCTCTGAGGAGTATGGAGGATGAAAAATTCTATATTGAATCATTGAACATCTTTGTGGATATTGAGACCAAATATAAAGAGGCCTATAAAGACTGGGGCAAGATCCTTGAGTCATACAATCTTATGAAAGGCAAGCTTGATCCCCAACCCAGTCTGAGCGTTGTGATCCTCCACTATTTCATGGACAATAAGAAGATGATATCGCATCCTTTCATAATGGATTATTTTTCATATAACAACCTTAAAAAAAATGCCATCCACGATTTCTTAACAGGTGTATATAACAGAGCTTTTTTCCATCAGATAATGAGAATTGAGCTTGACAGGGCACACAGGTACAGGACATTTCTGACCCTGGTTCTGGTTGACCTGGACGATTTTAAGCAGATCAATGATACTCAAGGCCACTCCGCGGGAGACGCCGTTTTGCAGCAATTCGCCGACCTGCTGAGAAATGAATTGCGAGGCGCGGATTATCTCTTCAGATACGGCGGCGATGAATTTGCGATGTTATTGCCCGAAACAGATATCAACGGGGCGCTTCTTCTTTGTGAACGCCTTTCAGCAAGTTCAAAGGACAAGATGAAGATCGGCTTCTCATCAGGGATCTCTTCATATAAGATAGATGCGTTCGGGGAAAAGGAGTTGATCGAACATGCCGATACCGCTCTTTATCAAGCCAAGAGGAACGGAAAGGGTGATATTGCAACCTTCCTGAAGGAGCGCCGCAGATTCTACCGGCTGGGTAAGACCTTTGAGTTTCTTTACCGATTCCAAGGTGTTGGAGATTTCATTATGTCAGACGGCAGGAATTTTTCTGAGACAGGACTTTTGTTCTCCGCTGAACTCCCTATAAATCTGGATCAATTACTGGATATCTCATTCCGCCTGCCCAATCTGGATGAGAGAATATCCGGACATGGAAAGGTTGTCCGTATTGAAAAAATGGGGGATTCTCTCTTTGAGATCGGCATTGATTTCATGGACCTGATACCTGGTACGGCAAGAGAAAGCATCAAAGAATTTATCAGCGAGCTCAAATCAGATCATTAAGTGCTCTGGATCAGAAATCTAAGAGCTGCTCGAGAATAAGATTGTTAAATAAGAACCCTTCTTCTGTGGGAAGTATCTTTCCATTTTCCAGGATCACAAGTCCCTCGCTTTCCAAATATTCCAATCCGCCGGGAAGTATCAGGGAATGGTAATCTTCTTGTAGAATTCCTTTGGAAGTCCTCATCCCCAGCATCGCCTTTTCAAGAAGAAGGGTATTCTTGGTCAGAACTTCCTTTTGCTCATAGGGAAATTTATTTTCCAGCAGCATCCCTTTATATGTTGCCATTGACGCGGAGTTGAAATATCGGATATTATCCAGAAAATTTCCAGTAGCGGCCCTTAAGATCACCCCTATCCCCGGGGGTTTTGTTTACAATCACTATTCAAAGGACAAAAATATTCCTTCTTTTCACAGAAAATTCAAAGGCGAGCGTTTCATGGTGGAAGGCTTGTTCATTGACTTCAAGGAAGGACTTGAGATAATCGGGCTGAAGCCGATATTCCAACTGACTGCGGTCCGTTCGACTGACGATAAAGGCAGTGTTATCGAGGAACTGCTCTTTCATGAGGACTTGAAAAGAATTAAGTATCTCGCCAAGAATTTTGAAAAACTCTTTGTTTTTGAAAAGGTTTACTTCTCCGCGGCATCTCAGTACAAAAGGGAAGATGATGCCTATTGGGAATTAAAATATTCCACAGATGCTCTCTTTCTTCAGTTGAACGATTAAAGGGCATAGATATTGCAATATATTGACAGCAAATGAAGCGCATAACGGTTCTGATCATCCTTATTCTCTCCTTACTCTTTCTTAGCGCGGAAGAGCTCAAGGTCTACTTCGCTGATGTAGGACAGGGCGACGGAACGGTCGTCATAACCCCGTCAGGGAAGACGGTGGTGCTCGACTGCAATAGCGGGCATCAGAGTACGCTCTCGTCAATTCTGCAGGAAAATGGACATTTCGGTTCAATAGATTATATCGTCCTGTCGCATTATCATTCGGATCATTACGGCGGATTGGATGAATTGATATACGGCGGGTATAATGTGACCGGCGGATGTTATGACAGGGGAAATACTCAATATGACGGCGGCAATCCGGTCCCAAGCTCCTGGCAAAGCGCGGCGTCAAGCACCACAGCAGGAAGGAAGACCGCCGTTTTAGGCGATATCATTGATTTCGAGGACGGTGTTACAATGACATTTGTATGCGCCAACGGTGAGGTCATTGGAGGAAATACAGTGGATCCTGATTCTTTGGACGAGAACGGCTTATCGCTGGGCGTGTTGATAGAATACCACAATTTTGATCTGTATATCGGCGGAGACCTCACGGACCCCGTGGAGAAGATATTGGGGCCGGTCATGGGCGATATAGATGTGCTGCGGGTAAATCATCATGGGTCGCGTACGAGTTCGGACCCAATATTTTTAAATGCTGTCTCCCCCGAGGTATCGGTGATATCTCTTGGCTCCAAATATAATCATCCTCACGGAGAAGTACTTTCAGCCTTGGATAATGTCAATAGTGTTATTTATCAGACAGAGTACAATGAGGCAGGTTCCTATCTTCAGGATTCCCTGAGCCTTATCGCTGAAGGAAATATATTTTTAACGACCGACGGCTGCAGGTATATCATAAACGGCGGTGATCTGAGCGAAGCGCTGTATGATTGTGATGTTCACTGTACGCATGATGTCAATCCGCCTCTCTTTGACGGACTTGACGCTATTACCGACCTTGGAAATGGCGGAGAATTGATACTTTCATGGGCTTCTGCTTCGGATACGGATAATTCCACACCGATCACTTATAATATCTATATGTCCGACTCTTCCGGCGGTCAGAATTTCTCCGCACCATCTTATGATACAAGAAATGAGAGCTATACCGTAAAAAGCCTTGTGCCGGGAACAGAATATTTCTTCGTGGTGCGCTCCGAGGATTATTATGAGAATGAGGACGCGAATCTGATCGAATTGTCCGCTGCTCCGTTATCGGATATCCGGCCTCCCGTCTTTTCAGGCCTTGCTTCCGCTTCTTCCAATGGAAATCTAGGAGAGATACAGCTGTATTGGTCAGCCGCGTCCGATAATTCTCCACCCATCTCTTATCGTATCTACAGGGCCCTTACTTCCGTCGCTATCGATTATGTCACACCACATGCCGTAGCGTCCGGTATAGGTTATACAGATACGCTATTGCCGATCGGGCAGACTTACTACTATGCGGTCAGAGCGGTTGACAATATCGGCCTCAGCGACACGAATACGGTGATACTCTCCGCCGCTGCTTCGGGAGACACTGTCGCGCCTGAATTCAATGGATTGACCGCCGTATTCTCTACTTCGAACGGAGGGGAATTGCTCCTGACTTGGTAGGCCGCTGATGAGAATTCCGATACGGTCTCATCCTCGATCTACCGCTGGCAGGGCAAGGTCGAGGATGAGACCGAGGCTCTGCTGGTGCTCAAGACCAGGGAGGGGCTGTTCGAGGCACTGGAAAAACGGGTTGTCGAGCTCCACCCTTATGATGTGCCGGAAATTATCGCCCTGCCCA
>JAIVYW010000130.1:0-5504 GCA_048635215.1 Candidatus Atribacteria bacterium | reverse complement strand
ACGATTATATGAGAGTCCTTTTCGCGCGTGCCGGTGTCCCGTTCTGTCCCAATGACCATATTCCGATCACCTCCCACTCGATTGACGAGATAGTGGATGAGGTCCTGAAGCTCTCTGAAAATACCAAGTTCGCCGTCCTTGCTCCCATTGTCCGCGGGAAAAAGGGCACCTTCCGGGATGTCTTTCCTGATATTCAGAAAAAGGGGTATGTCCGCGTTCGTGTAGATGGTAAGATTTACAGTGTTTCTGAGGCCCACTCGCTGAAATTGAGCAAAAATACAAAGCATAGGATCGATGTTGTCGTTGACAGATTAGCGATCAAAAAAGGCATCAGGACCCGTTTATATGATTCAATGGAGCTGGCCTCAAGGGAATCGGAGGGACTGATAGCGATAATGCTCATAGATGAAAAATCTTCCGTAAAATCCGAAGAAATGATCTACTCTCAGAATTTCTTTTGTCCGAAATGCGGCTGGTCGCTGCCGGAGCTTTCGCCGAGGATCTTTTCATTCAACAATCCCTTTGGGGCATGTGCCTTCTGTTCGGGACTGGGTTTTGTTTATTCCGTGGACCCGATGCTGATGATCCGTGATAAGAAATTATCATTGCAGTCAGGGCTTTTGGCCTATGTCGGAGGTTTCGGCTCCGGCAGTAATTATATGTCGCATATCGTCAATATAGCTTCCAAGCAGGGTTTTGACCTGACAAAACCGTTCGAGAAACTCAATGAAGGGGAGAGGAATTACCTCTTTTGGGGCAAAAAGGGTAGCTTTGAAGGTGTGGCGAATATAGTTGAGCGGCGCTTCAATCAAACCAAATCCCCGCATGCCAGAAATCATTATCTGAATTTTTTTACAAAGGTTCCATGCAGGCATTGTTCAGGAGCCCGGCTGAAGGACGAAGTACTCTCGGTGCAGATCAAAGGAAAGAATATCTGGGACCTGACCTCGTCCACTGTATCAGAATTAGGTGTCTTTTTCAAAGAGCTTGATCTTCAGGGGGAGAAGAAGAAGATAGTCGAACCGATCGTAAGGGAGATCACCGCCCGTCTGGAATTTCTTAATAATGTAGGCCTGTCATATATTTCCTTAGACAGGTCCATCGATACGCTTTCCGGCGGCGAGCTTGAGCGGATAAAATTGGCTACACAGCTGGGCACTAAATTAACGGGAGTTATCTATATTCTGGATGAACCCACCATCGGGCTGCATCCAAAGGATACAAAGCGTCTGCTGAGATCTCTTACCGAACTCCGTGATCTGGGAAATACGGTGATCGCCGTGGAGCATGACAGAGAGACAATAGAGATGGCGGATTGGGTAGTTGACCTGGGGCCGGGCAGCGGCATTCATGGCGGAGAAGTAGTTTTTGAGGGAAATTATAAATCCCTCCTGAAATCCAATAATTTAACGGGGAAGTATCTCTCTCACAAAAAACAATGTTCGCTGAATCAGATAAAAACGCGCTCAAGTGACCATATCAAGGTCTATGGCGCGGAAGAATTCAATCTCAAAAGGATAAATGTCAAGATACCTCTGAACAGATTTGTCTGCATAACCGGTGTATCCGGAGCGGGTAAGTCCACATTGCTTGAGAGGATACTATATCAGGGCATTCTCTGGGAAACGGGAGTGGGGCGTAAGAGGCCGGGGAAGTATTCGATGTTCAAGAACCTGAGCAAGGTAAACGGCGTTCAATTTATCTCACAGCATCCTATCGGCCGGTCTTCAAAATCCAATATCGCGACCTATACGAAGATATTGGACATTATAAGGGCACTTTTTTCCAAGCTTCCCGAGAGTAAGATGAGGGGATACACATCGGGACGGTATTCATTCAATGTAAAAGGCGGCCGCTGTGAGGCATGCCGCGGTTATGGAGAGAAAAGGATAGAAATGCATTTTCTCCCAGCCATTTATGTGAAATGCGATGTATGTAAGGGTAAGAGGTTCAACTCGGAAACGCTGGAGATCAAGTACAAGGGCAAGAGTATTGCTGATATTCTGGATATGACGGTTGAAGAAGCCAATGGTTTTTTCAGTAATATACCCGCCCTTAGAAGAAGACTTCAGCTTCTTGTTGATGTCGGCCTTTCCTATATCAAGTTAGGGCAGCCCGCGCCGACTCTTTCCGGAGGCGAGGCGCAAAGGATAAAACTGGGCCGTGAATTAAGCAAAAAGACGAATAAAGGCACTATATATTTTATGGACGAACCCACTACAGGCCTGCACTTTGAAGATATGAACCGTCTTCTTAAAGTGATCGAGCAGCTTAGGGATAAGGGGAATACCGTAGTGGTGATCGAGCATAATCTTGATTTTGTGAAGAATGCAGACTGGATACTGGATATGGGTCCCGGCGGCGGAGATGACGGCGGTTATATTGTTGCCGAGGGAAGCCCTACCGATATCATGAAGATCAAGGCATCGAGTACAGGCCGGTATTTAAAGAAATATCTGAAGGAGGTTAAAGACCATGGGAATATTTAAAGCATACGATATCAGAGGGATATACAATGAGGGGCTTGATGTTGAGATAGCCGGTAAGATAGGGTACTTTCTTCCCCAGGTTATGGGTGGAAAGAAGATAGCGGTGGGACATGATATGAGGGATTCTTCCAATCCATTGAGAGAGGCGTTGATCGAGGGCATGATGGCTGCAGGCGCGCATGTTTTTGAAGTCGGCCTTATTTCGACACCCATGATCAATTTTGCAGTAGGCAGGCATGGCCTGGACGGGGGCGTCCAGATAACCGCATCTCATAATTCCAAGGAATACAATGGATTCAAGGTTGCCGGAAAGAATGCGCTTCCCATCGGATATGAGATGGGCCTCAATCGGGTCGAGGAACTGGTAGAGAACGGTGAAATGCCCCGTATCGAAGGAGGAACGCGGGAAAAACTTGAAATCATGGAAGATTATCTTGTCCATGTCAGGAGCTTTCTGAAAACAGAAGAAAAATTCCATGTTGCGATAGACGCAGCGAACGGAATGGGTGGCTATACCGTCCCCAAGATACTCAACGGTATGAATATCAGCTTTGAAGGCCTTTATATGGAATTGGACGGCAATTTCCCCAATCATGAGGCAAATCCGCTTAAAGAGGAGAATCTGAAGGATCTGAAGGAAATGGTGCGCTCTGGGGATTTCAATTTCGGCATGGCGTTTGACGGAGACGCTGACCGTATAATGTTCATCGATGAAAAGGGCGATAATATCCCGGCTGATATCATTACCGCGATAATTGGAAAGTGGATGGTCGAGCATGGGCATGACGGTGTCCTGTATGATGTCAGATCCTCCAGAATGGTAAAGGAGGCGGTTGACGCCGCAGGGGAAAATTCCTACCTTTGCATGGTCGGACATGCCTATTTCAAACAATTGCTCAGGGAGAAGGATGCCTTCTTCGGCGGAGAATTAGCCGGCCATTTCTACTTCAAAGAGAATTATTATACGGACAGCGGTACGATTATGATGATGAAGATGCTGAATTTTCTTTCTGAAAAGAAAAAGCCCCTATCCGAATTAGCCGCGCCGTTTCTGAAATATCATCAAAGCGGTGAGATCAATTCTGAGGTAGAAGACAAGGACGGGAAGATCGAAGAGGTGGCGAAAATGTATCGAGACGGTGAGCAATTCCGTATTGACGGCCTGACCGTGATATATGAGAAGTGGTGGTTCAATCTGAGAAAATCCAATACCGAACCGCTCTTGCGCTTGACCCTTGAAGCGGATACCGAAGAGCTGATGAAAGAGAAAGTGGAAGATCTGTTGAAAATTATCAGGTCGTAATGTGAGAAAGGTCATACTTGCCTCTACCTCACCCAGAAGGATAGAATTGCTGACACTTCACGGATATTTGAAGGATCATGTCGCGCCGAAGTTCGATGATTCGGGATTTCAGATCGAAACGGATGATCAGGTAGAGATGCTGGCTACCAAGAAAATGGAGTCTGTCAAGGAAGATTTTCCCGGAGAGATCATTGTCGCCTGTGATACGGTGGTGAAGATCAATGGCGGTTTTCTCGGAAAACCGGAATCAAGAGACGATGCCTTTGCAATGTTGAGAACGCTTGCATCCTCTCCGCATGAGGTGATAAGTTTTCTGGTCGTTTATGACGGAAAACACGATGTAATTAAAAAGAAAAAGGCTGTGACAAGAGTTGAATTCGATCATCTCACGGATGAAGAGATCGCTGAATACCTGACCAGCCACGAATACTCGGATAAAGCCGGAGGTTATGCGGTTCAGGGCCGCGCTGCCCCATTTATCAAACGAATTGAAGGTGACTATTATAATATTGTGGGCTTCCCTTTGAACGCCTTCTGGCGCATCATGAAGGAATTGGAGTAATATTTCACGTGGTGAAATATAATTGAAAATGGACAATTGACAGTTGACAATTATTAAGAAGTGAAAAGTGAATAGTCGTGGTAAATGCAAAGAGCAGATCCCAAATGGATTTCCGCATCGCGCCAACAGGTTTTCGGGAATGACAAATAATGCTCCGCATAGTCTGGAGCGTGAAGTGATAGAAACGCTACACATAACTTGACTTTTATAGGGTATTGCCTTATTATATCAGTGTAGCTGGAAAGGGAAAACATGGAGGATATAGATGCTTCCGATAAGAGAAAAGGTTAAGGTTAAGGAATTTTTGCTTAAGAATAAGTTGGTTTTACCGGCTGATCTGGAAAAAGCCCAAAAAGAAAGCGCAAAGAGCGGAGAAAATATTGAGGTGATCCTTTTTCGGAGAAAATACCTGAAGGAGGCGAAGTATAAATCTGCGCTTTCAGAGGTTCTCACTATCCCTCAGAAAAGTATTGATCCTTTGGACCTAGATCCGGTCATTACAGAGTATCTCCCTGAATCGTTTGCGCGGAATTTGAAGATGGTGTGCTTTTCCAAGGAAGAGAAGAGCGTTGACATCGCCATTTCGCGCCTTCTTACACAAGACGAATATGAAGATGTGATGAAGCATTACCTTCCACGGAAGATCACCTTCTTTTTATCCGCGAATCGTGATATTGTCAGGGTTATCAATGAATTTTACGGAATGTCCAAATCAATAGAAAGGGCTTTGACCGATATCAGCGGCATTGATTCCTTCAATACCACGGATATGTCACGAATATCGCGCATCCTGGAGAAGGAACAGCCGATCATCAATTTGATCGATCTCATTCTCCACAAGGCCATTGATCAAAGGGCATCCGATATACATGTAGAGCCGAAGAGGGAATATACCGTGATCCGTTTAAGGATCGACGGCATACTCCATACCGTCAGAAAATTACCGCGCGCGCTTCAATTCGCTGTTACGGCAAGATTGAAAGTTATGGCTGGACTTGATATTTCCGAAAGGCGCCGCCCTCAGGACGGCAGAATAAGGATCGAACATGAGGATCGCGCGGTTGAAATGAGAGTTGCAGTTATTCCAACACTTTTCGGGGAAAAGGTCGTTCTCAGATTACTAGATCCGAAGAGTCTCGATAAAACGATA
>JAIVYW010000129.1:0-5521 GCA_048635215.1 Candidatus Atribacteria bacterium | reverse complement strand
CTCGGGTCAATCAGCGCCACCACCGTTCTTGTCCGCTACACCGGAGCGAGCACTACAGTAGCAGCTGATACGAATCTAACAGTTGGCACAACAGATTACACATTCACAGAAGCCATCTCATCCGACACAGTAGCCTTGGAAGTCACCGGCTTTAGCGCGAACGTATCAGACTTCGTAGGCCTGAGCGGCGATTTTGGGTTCAAGAAGTCCGGCACCAATATACAAGCAGTAGGCAGCAAGGTAACAGCCGAGCTTTCAGCGGGCGAATCAGTATAATACACGGAACAAAGACGAGACGCCTGTTTGAGAGCAGGTAGCTCCGCCTTGCCCCCGTTCGCGGGAGAAAGGTAAACGAAGACCGATGTTTAAAAATGCTTATGCAAATATTTATTGAATTTTCAGGAGGTAAGTTTGGTATCAACCAATAGAAACCGAGAGACCTTTTTGGTCAATGAGAGAGTCCCGAGAGGGAAAGTGCGTTTAATTGATGCGGATGGGAATATGAGAGGCCTTGTAGATACGGCCGCTGCCTTGGCAGAAGCCAGGGAGGTAGGATTGGACCTGATCATGGTGAGCCAGGGAAAAGATTGCCCCATCTGTAAAATAATGGATTTTGGAAAGTATAAATATGATCTTGAGAAGAAGAAACAAAAGGCAAAGAAAAGCCAGACGAAGATCGTAGTAAAAGAGATCAAATTCAGTCCCAAGACCTCCGATCATGACTATTCATATCGGAGAGATCATATAATTGAATTTATTGAGAAGGGATACTATGTAAAGGCGACGGTGTTTTACAAGGGCAGGACGATCCTCCACCAGGAGAAGGGCTATGAGCTTCTTCAGCGGTTGATCGGCGAACTGCAGGAACTTGTGATCATTGATAAGAAGCCGCAGATGAAGGGCAGGAGCCTTTCAGTAGTATTGATGCCTAAAAAGAAGAAGTAGGAGGAAGTGATGCCTAAATTAAAAACCCACAAGGGTGCAAAGAAGAGATTTAAGATCACCGGCACAGGAAAGGTGAAAGTAAATCATGAAGGAAAAGGTCATATATTGACAAAGAAGAGCTCGAAGAGAAAAAGAAGACTAAGAAATGCCTCGGTTCTCTCGCATTCGGCTGCAAAAAAAGTGAAAGGGCTTCTGCCTTACGGAAGAAGTTAGGAGAGAAAGATGACCAGAGCAAAATTTTCAGTTGCAAGGAAAAAAAGAAAAAAGAAAATAATGGATCAGGCTTCCGGTTACAGGGGACTGAGATCAAGAGAGTTCAGAAGAGCAAAGGAACAGGTTATACATTCCCTACGGTATTCCTATATTCATAGAAAACAGCGCAAAAGAGATTTCAGAAAACTTTGGATCAAGAGAATAAACAATGCTCTTACCCAATATGAGATCTCATACAGCAGATTTATTCATGGCCTGAAAATGGCTGAAATGGACCTTAATAGAAAGATCCTTTCAAATATGGCCATTGAGGACCCGACTGAATTTGAAAAGGTAGTTGACAGAGTAAAAGAAGTTTTGGCTAAGAATTAATACGGAGTTTAATGAGAAAGAAATTTTCTCCTCCCGTTCTGATAGTTTTCATCTTTCTTTTAGTCATACTATCGGGAACATTATTATTGATGCTGCCATTCTCCACAAAGAATGGCATATCCGTGATTGATGCCCTGTTCACTGAAACCTCAGCTGTTTGTGTAACGGGGCTCATCGTGAAGAATACCGGTCAGGATTTTACCTTTTTCGGACAGCTGATCCTTCTAATCTCGATTCAGCTTGGCGGTTTGGGTATAATGACGATCTCAACTTTCTTCTATCAGCTTATCAAGAGGGATCTTTCCTTACGGCATCAGCTTGTGATCAGAGAGCTCGTGGCTCCCAAGGGGGATTTCTTTGATATTGTCAACCTCTCGGTGAAGGTTATAACTTACACAGTGATCTTTGAGGCATTCGGCGCATTTTTCTTCTGCTTGAAATTTATTCCCTTGTATGGATGGGGGAAAGGATTGTTTTATTCAATATTTCACTCGGTATCCTCCTTCTGTAATGCGGGATTCTCAACTTTTGTAGATTCTTTTTCCGCGTTTTCGGATTCGCCTCTTGTGCTCTTGACCTCTTCCACCTTATTTATATTCGGTGGTTTGGGTTTTCTTATTCTTTACGAACTTTTCGAGTTGAATATCTTTAACAAAGGCCTCAATATAAGAATGAAGAAATTTTCAGTTCAGACAAAACTGATGCTTCTCGGTACCGTTGTCCTTTTAGCGGTGGGAACGATAGCGATGTTCTTTTTTGAAAGGGACAATACCCTAAGTTCGATGGGCTTTTTCGAGAAGATACTGGTTTCATTTTTCCATTCCGCTACCGCAAGGACAGCGGGGTTCAATGTGATCGATCTCGGAGGCGCACGACCCGCTACATTGATGATGAATGAATTGTTCATGTTCATCGGTGCAGGCCCGGGTTCCACGGCAGGAGGTATCAAGGTTACCACCTTCTTCCTTCTTTTGCTGATACTTGGCTCGTTCTTCCGTCAGAAAGACAGGGTTGTCGCGCACAATAAGGCGATCCCGCAGATCATTGTTTATAGAACGATCACTATATTTCTGGTAGCCATATTCTGGCTGTTTATTTCGTTTATGGCATTGCTTATGACAAATATGCAAGTTCCTTCATCCGCCGGACAGGATGTTTCTCATAGACTTTTCTTTGAGCTGGTATCCGCTTTCGGCACGGTCGGCCTCTCCACAGGGGTGACCCCGTATTTGAATAATATCGGAAAAATGATTATAATTATAACGATGTTCCTTGGCAGGTTAGGCCCTACGCTCATCGCCTTGAGTATTAAGAAAAGCGACAGGCCCGTACAGATCGAATACCCCGAGGAACAGGTAATGGTCGGTTAGGAGGCAGTAATGGCTCAGAAGTACATCATTGTTGGGATGGGGGAGTTTGGTCTCTCTGTATGTAAGCGTTTAAATGAATTGCATATGGAGGTCCTTGCTATTGATAAGGACCCGGAAAAGGCGCAATACGCTCAATCATTCGCCACAAGCAGCGTGGCTATAGACGCTACGGACGAAAACGCATTGAAGGCAATCGGTGTCAGCAAATACGATGTTGCCGTTGTTTGTATCGGCACAGACCTGGAATCTTCCGTCATGATCACCGTTTTGTTGAAGGAAATGGGTATTGAGAAGATCGTGGCGAAGGCGGTGACCGGCCTGCAGGAAAAGGTCCTCGTGAAGATCGGCGCCGATAGGGTAGTGCTTCCCGAGGTTGAAGGCGGTAAACGGCTCGCTAATTCTCTTGTCGGGCCGAATATTCTCGATTCCTTTGAATTTTCCGGTGATGTTTACTATATTGAATTCCGCTCACCGAAGAGTTTTACCGGAAAATCGATAATTGAGCTCAAGATCAGAAATGTCTATAATCTCAATGTTATAGGAATTAAAAGCAATGGGGATGTTAATCTTATACCTTCTCCGGATACCGTTATCAAAGAAAATGATATTCTGATGGTGATGGGTAAAATGGAAGATGTCATGAAATTCCAGGAAAAGGAAAAGATTTCTTGACCTTCTTTTCGAAATAGAGTAAAATAAATGACGATGAAAGGACTCCGCATTTCACTCCTGATATTAACGGTATTTCTGCTCCTGTCCTGCTATGTGGACTTGGATCTCAGAACCCCTAATTCTACGATCGAAACCCTTAAAAGTGTTTCTACCATTAAAAATCTGAAGGAGTTCCGCATGATGCTGGATGAAAAGCATTATAATCCTACGGATGCGGAGATAAAGAGTATTATGGAGCTGCTTTCTTCGGGATATGTAAAGATAGTTAAAACTGATTTTATTCTGGATGATACACTGGGCAATATCAATGTCGTGCACCTTTTTTTCAGAGAGAAGGGTACAGGGAAGACCGAAAAGATCAAGGTCGTCATAAGAGACATAGAAGACCTATGGTACATTCACAATATAATTGTTGGTGAAGAGGAGAAATAGATGAAAAAAAGAGTGATAATGTTAACCTTCGTTGCTTTCCTGCTGATGTTCAGCGCATGTAATCAGGATTCTGCGAATCAGCAGATATTAAGAGATCTTAATGCCAATCCCAAGCAGTACTTCGGAAAGGTGATGAATGCTTTAAAGAATACCGCGGAAATGAACAATAGCGGGAAATTCTTCGCCGAGCCGATACCGCAGATCATAGAACTCCTTGGTTCTGAGAACGCGAAGATCCGCATTGCGGCCTTTGAAACACTTAAGACCTATGGGGAAATAATCATACCTGATCTCGCGCTCTTTTTGGATAGCGATAATGATTATATCAAGTTGGGAGCGCTGGAATTGCTGATCAATATAGGTAAACCCGCTCTTCCGGCGATGAAGAGCCTCTTGAAAACCGGCGATGACTTCACAAAGATCTCTGTTATTGAGGTACTGGGTTCTATCGGCGATAAATCTGTTATTGTTGATCTGGCAAAGAATTTTGACACAAAAAATGATAATCTTATGATCGCCAGCGCCAAGGCACTGGGAAAGCTGAAGGCCAGCCAGGTATCAGGTAAATTGATCGAGCTTTTGAAAAGCGATAATTACCTCTTGCGTATAGCTGCTGTGCAATCACTTCAGGAGATAGGAGACCCCTCACTTGCAGACGCCATAATTGACTATATCAAACCGGATGACGATCCCGACTATCTCCTTTCGGCGCTTCGCACGATCCGTTCGATCGGCAAGGGGCGTTTTAAAACTACTTGGGCGATGAGGGTGCTCAATCCAATTTTCACCTATTCGGAAGTAGACATCAGGGTACGGGCGGAAGCGGGCCATTTGATGAAGCTCTGTGGCTACAATAGGGGCATAGAGGCACTTTGCGCCGATGTTCTTGACGGATTCTACTTTGACCATCCCATTTTCATCGCGGAGATACTGAAGGTATTCAAAGATGTCGGCAAAGATGCGACGATCTCAAAGACAATGAAAAGACTTGTTAAGGTCTATAAGAACGATCATATCTGGGTAATGGCTTACGGTGTCCTTTATTCATACGGTGAAACCGCATACAAGGGTAATATCATTAAACTTCTGGGATCCAAGGACCTGAAGGCAGTGGAACTGGCGTTGAACTATTGCAAGGAGTGGAAATTCATTCAGGCTTGCGACTGCCTTCCCAAATTGGTCACTCTTCCTATTTTCTCGGTTATCTTCGCCGCGCTGGAAGCAGGTTCGGAGATACAATGCGACTCCCTCATCCCTTATATGGAAAGTGTCTTCGGAAGCGAGGAGTACGCGGTGGAATTGAAGGAGAAGGTCCTTATTGAAGTGATCAAGTATCCGCGTGACATCGCAAAACCCATACTTGAGAAGGCGATGAATGACGCTGACCCGTATATCGCATATTTTGCGGAGATACAATTTCTGGGAATGGGTAATTAATGATCCTATTCGGCGGTAAGAAAAAAGGCCAATTCGCGGGGGGTAATTTTTTCTCCCTTGTGCAAAAAGGTAAGTATAAG
>JAIVYW010000128.1:0-5455 GCA_048635215.1 Candidatus Atribacteria bacterium | reverse complement strand
TGTTATCGAACCGATCAAATATTTTCTGTCTGGAGTGAGACCCTCAAAATTATGCACTTTCCCGTAATACACAAGCCACCATTTCGAAGACTCTGACTTCATACAGTCAAAGAACATGCTTTTTTCTTCAGTGTTAAAGTTGTATTTCCAGATCTTGCGCTTTATTCTGTCATAATAAATTATCTCTTCATCATTGAGGAAATACATTTCTGTATTAAGATTTCGATTTTCCTGGTTTTCTTCAAGTATTCTGATCAGTTTGTTTTGCGGAATATCATATATGTAAATCCCCGGAGATGCTTCTGAATATTTGTACATCAGTATCTTAGTATCGTCTTCATTCCAGTGCAACCTATCACCCGGAAGATCCTTGTGCAGCTCCCTGAATGAGTCACTCCGCAGATCCCAAATTCCAAAACTGTTCTGCTGGCGGATGGCGATTTTATCGCCTGAGTTCGAAAATTTCCAACGGATAACTCCATATGGAGTTTTCAGTTTTCTTTTATAGTAAACGGTTCCATCCGATCCCGCTACAATAATGTATTCCACTTCATTATGGTCAAGAGCCCAAGCAATCATCCAGCCACGATGCAGAAACCCAGATATCCTTGTTTGTTT
The DNA here is from genome assembly GCA_048635215.1 of Candidatus Atribacteria bacterium. Classification (GTDB taxonomy): domain Bacteria; phylum AUK180; class AUK180; order AUK180; family AUK180; genus JAGLWT01. Next base: position 4,837 of record JAIVYW010000128.1, on the reverse strand, counting down.
ATACCCCTTGATCTTTGCTATCTTAAATGTCTTCCGTTCCTTTCCAATTTTGTAGTACTGTTCGTAACAATCTGCTTTTTCATTGTAGTACATCAGTTCCCAATTCGCCGATTTTACTATTTTTCTGGCACCTGCGTATAAGGATGGGGAAACTATCAAAAGAATTATCACAATGAGTATCCCTTTACTCACACCTCTGATGTTTGTAAATATTGCAGGTTTACTTGTCATCTCTCCTCCTCACCATCTTTGCTATATTTCGGAATAGCTTTGAAGTACCCGTACCCCCCCAAGTACAGAGAGTAGTTTTTTTTGGTTTCAAGGTCAAGCGCGATAATATTCTGGCTTTCCCAACTGTCCCGCGTACAAAGAAGGTATTTCCCGTCGGGTGTAATGCAATCAATCCCTAGAATCTCGCTTTTATAAAATTGAAATAGCCCTCGTTTCTTCCCGTCGTAGAATTCTGTCACCTTCTTGTCAAGCAAGTTCATTTTATAGATCTTGAATTCAATCATTGCGAAAAAGATTATCTCGTCTTCATTTAGAAATAGCGGAGAAGCAAAGTCAATGTAGGACCCTTTCTTTGGTTTTTCATATAAAATACTCTGCAATTTCAAGGTGTTCAGATCATAGATATAGATATGTTTTTCCTTAAGATGACTGAAGACTATTTTCGTGTCGTTTTGATTCCAGTCTGCACACCGTGCAGATAGTTCCTCGGAAATACCGTGATATGTCTCATCCTCCAGATCCCAGATACCGCAACCACCGTAGACATAGGAAACGGATATTTTATCACCTTTATTTGAGAACATGATCTTATAACATTTATTTTTGTCAGGCACTCGTAACTTGTTAAGAACCGTATTGTCAAAACTCATGACCAGTATGAATCTGACTCCCTGATCATCCTCGGTTTCAAATGCTGCTTTCCTGTTTTTTGAAAACCCGTAGAAGCGCATTTCCTTTTGTGATATCGGATTGGTTATCTTGGCTAGGACCTCCCTTTTACTATGACTAATTACCTTTTCAACTACTCCATTCCTAGCATAGAAAAACAAGTCCCAATTCATCTTTTTTAAAAAAGTCCGTCCGCGAGCACCAGTAAATACAACTAAAATCACAATACAGACAAGACCTGTATAGATAATATTTTTCATAAGCCTTTTCCGATGTGAACAACTTGATCGTTGCGTATATCCGTTATCATGGTTTTTACCTAACAAAGTCCTCAGCGAAATGCGCTTTTTGCTGCCAGGTGCCGGACATTTTCGGAAACTTAAGAAAAGGTACCTGGTCTTTATTTTTTACTTTTTTCTCCATTTCTAAATTACCCTCATTTGTAGAATTATATCATAAGCGATGCAAGAATCAAAAAGAGAGTACGCGAGGCTAGGGACGGGGTGGGTTAATGGAAATGAACAATGTACAATGAATAATGAACAATTAGAGAATGAGTAGTAATTGACCCAGTTTCCATGTTTCTCAACATGCAACCTTGAACTTTTGAACAATCTTCTCCAATCACACGCGCAGTGGGATGGATCCTTCACATCCGTTCAGGATGACACCAAAGAAAGGGCAAACACGCAGGTTTGCCCCTACAATTGTTCATCTGTAATTCTCTTTTCTACACTTATCAACTTATCACCCTATCAACCGACAACACTGCGATCTATTTCTCAACTGTTCACTTTCTTTTGTTCCACTGGGTCCACTTGTCCCTGGGTCCACTGCGTAGCGCAACATGCAACCTTGAACTTTTGAACCTTTGAACGCTTCGGCACCGCGAAGCATCACTCAAATGATCAGCATGCTGTCGCCATATGAGTAGAATCTGAATCTATTTTCTATGGCCCACTTATACGCATTCATGGTATTGTCATACCCCGCGAAGGCGGAAACAAGAAGCATCAAAGAGGTTTTAGGCAAATGGAAATTCGTAAGAAGACGGTCGACAACTTCGAATTTATATCCCGGATAAATATACAGGTCGCATTTACCCTCAAGTACCTTACACTTATTTTTGAATACATACTCAACTGTCCGGGTAGTGGTGGTTCCGACTGAAAAAACCTTGCCTCCTGCTTTTTTCGTCTCCCGTATCAGATCAATGGTAGAGCTTGATATCTTAAAATATTCTGAATGTATCTTGAAATCACGGATATCTTCGACCTCCATGGGAGCAAAGGTGCCGTACCCTGTGTGCAATGTAATATACGCGCTATTTACGCCCTTCTCTTTAAGCGCTTTCAAAGTATCAAGAGTGAAATGCAGCCCTGCTGTCGGTGCGGCGACCGCGCCTTTGTTCAAAGCGTAAACGGTCTGATACCGCTCCTTATCGCTCTCCTCGTCAGCTCTTTTTAAATACGGCGGCAGAGGCACATGCCCATGATCGTCCGCCTGAGTAAAAAATTCACGCGCATCATTAAAGCGCACCCATACCTTTCCCGCACCTAATTTTTCAATGATCTCACAGTTGAAGTTATCAGAGAAGCTGATCACAGTCCCTTCTTTTAATCTTTTGTACGGCCTGGAAAGTGCGGTCCAACCCCTTTCACTTCCAAGATTATCTATCACCATGATCTCTATTTTCGCTCCGGTTTCCTTCTTTCCAAAGAATCTTGACGGAAAGACCTTGGTATCATTTAAGAGCAGAAGGTCGCCCTTTGAGAAATAATCAGTGATCTGATGGAATTTTCTTTTATCAATGTTTCCGGTATTTTTGTCAAGAACAAGAAGATTCGAGCCGCTTCTTTCTTCCGAAGGATATTTAGCGATGAGTTCCTGCGGCAGTTCATAAATATATGAAGATAGTTTAAAAAGATCTTTTTCCAGAAGATTACCTGCTTAGCATTTTCCCAAGCTGCTGCGCGATATTTACAACACTGTCAACATGCTGGCTGTTATTTATGGTTTCAGTTCGCTGAACAATAACAAATGGCGACAATTCAAAACCAGTCAATTCAGAAAGATCGGAAAAATTTACCGGAATGCTTTTCACTAAATGTATTATGGTACCCTTTGGCATCATTTCAGCGGTTTGCCTTAATAATCCCTCTGAAAAATATATGGGGAACCAATCCTTATCCTTGCATTTTACAGTGATCATTTTATCCAGTTCAAAATCATTGAATTTGACACGGCCACCGTCGAATATCCATGGCTTTCTTTTTGAAATGGAAAATTTAGGGAAATCGATCTGTCTTAGAAGGATAGCCACTCCCCAATAGGGGATCGTCGTCTTTCCGGTGCTTACGACCCAATTTGCTCCCACCAGACAATACTTGTCCGCTGACTGTACAGCGACGATATTTTTCATATTGAATCCCAATACCTTCTTCTCGCTTATATGTGCAAAAAATCCCTTATTGCCCCACAATTGCTCAATATCTATTTTCTGCTTGCTTTCATACTTTGACGCAAGTGTCACTAATACTATTATTCCCCCGAGAACAAAAATGATGATCGCAACGATCGGTATCATAAAAACTCCTTCTTCAAACCAACTTGTCCGCACAAACGATCAAAGATCCCCTTGTCCCCCACGACGATCAACTTTTTTGCCGCCCTCGAAAAGGCGACATTGATCCGTCGCCGGTCTTTCAGAAAACCCGTATCATTTCTTTCATTTGACCTTGTGATCGAAAATATTATAACATCTTTTTCACTTCCCTGAAAACCATCGACGGTATCAACTATCATTTTACCGGAATGTTCAGATAAAACAGATCTCAATAATTGCTTCTGAGCGCTGTACCCCGAAATAATCCCCAAGGTACCGGCAAATCCATTTGCGTAAAGCTCCGATACTATCTCACCAATGATCTCTGCTTCCTTGCGGTTCATATAGGACTTGGAATCTTTCAGCTGTTCTTCCACGCCCTTTGCTTCGTAGAAAGAAAAGGGTTTGGCGCAAAATAATTCTCGATATTTGTCGCTTTTCCCCGTTGCTATATCCAAATAATTCGACTTGACCTTTTCCGCTGTTTTCAATTTTCCACCATAGAAGGAGTGGGAAATGAGCTCACAAAGCTCTTCGTTCATTCGATATTGAATTAGGAGCAACTCCGAGTTATCCGGATAATACTTTATCAGCCGCTCAAAGAGAGAAATGGAAAAACCCGCTTTGTAAGCCGCTTTCGAAAGTACAGTAGGAGGGAGCTGTCTATGGTCACCGGCGAGTACAAATCGTTTTCCCATTGAGATCGGTATCAAGGAGGATGTTTCTGTGGCTTGTGTAGCTTCATCATGAACCACAAGATCAAAGAACAATCCTCTCATGATCTGAGAAGCACAATTGGAATTAGTGGTCGCGATCACCGCGCTTTCTCCCAATATCTCGTCTACGATCGCTTGCCTGGTAAAGGCAAGTTCATTCAGAATGCTGCTGATCCGTGAGCTGCATTCAGCCCAAGCGGCCATTTTATTCAGCTCAGCGAAAGCTATTCCCCTTATGGTCCGTTTCTTTTTTATAGCCTTGAGAATATCATCGGAGGTAAGCCCTCTTCTTATTGCCTGCGAAGGACGATGGATTTCCGACAACTTACTTTTCAGCCCACTGAGTTCCTCTTCAAGCTCCATGGCCTTAATATTATCCTTATGCCCTTTTACCCTCATGTCGAGTGTGTGCGGAAGTATCACCTTATTTATCTTAACGGAGACACCAACTCTAAGGACCTCGATCCCCATAAGAAGTAGTTTTTCCGATAATACATCTACAGCGGTATTGGAATCCGCAGTAACCAATATCTTAATCTTGCTATTATTTAACTCATATTTTATCAAATTGCTCAATGTGAGCGTCTTTCCCGTACCCGGAGGACCGTGAATAAGA
>JAIVYW010000127.1:0-5580 GCA_048635215.1 Candidatus Atribacteria bacterium | reverse complement strand
ATTTTAGATAATTTCGGGATTAGAAAACTGACTCCATTTGAATGTGCAAAATTCCAAGGGTTTCCCGATGTATTCAGATTTCCAGATGGCATGGCTCGTTCTCATATGTACAAGCAAATTGGTAATGCAGTCGCCATTCCTGTCGTTGAAAGGATAGCGAAGGAAATAGTAAGGGTACTACTAATAAAGGGAGAAAAGTAAAATGTTTATAGAGAATCAGACAAAACAAGAAAGATCAGAATATATTAAATTGCTGCAAATTGTGGGTTCACTTTATTGCCTCAATGTGCCGGGCGTGCATTATTTCGATAGATTTATTACAAACAAGAGCGTGAGCTTTATTTCCTCTATTGATCATTTAGCCGAAACGCTCAAAAAACAGGGCGATAGCAAGAACAGAAATACAGGGAATATCTTTTCCGATTTCCGGCCGGATAAATTCCTGGATCTAGTGATCTGATCCGTAAATACGATGACAATGACGCTTCGCAATGCACAAGCCACAAGTACACAAACAACAAGATTTAAGAAGAGAAATCTTCCTGAATTCCCAAGCAAGTTGTGAATGACGGAACTTGTCATTTTTTCTTCCCCTCTTACAAACCTATCACCCTATTATCTTACAACCCTGTTTTTAGTTTCTCAACCTTGAACTTGAAACCTTTTAACTTTTGAACAGATTGCTAGCGTAGTCGCTTCTTGCCGGTTTTAAAAAATATCCCTCGAAACAATCCGTATAAATATGCTGCCGCGAGTATAATAAAAAGCAGCCGCTCACGAAGAGACAATTTGATGGATAAGGTTTGAGAGGCTGACACGCCGCCTTTTTTGAATGGGTGGGATACTAACTTGAACAGAAAACTTTTAACATTCATCGTCCCGGTCTGGGCATGACCGATACCTATTCTGAATCTTTTCTTCCACATCGATGCGAAGTTTTTTTTGGAATGATGAAGCACGCGTACATCGGGAGCGTATATCATTGAGAAGCCTTTTTCCGTCGCACTTCTGCTCCATAACATATCGGCACCGGAAACGATATCCACAGGAAAGTTACCCTGAGAAAAAAAGACAGAATTTCTGATCAATAAATTCCCACCGGCTGACATCCCCTTCTTGGAATAATTGCGTTGATTCACATGCATCTTAGCATCCAACTGTTCCCATATATTATGATCTGATTCCCTGTATAACTCGATATGTCCCGCCACCATATCATATTTTTTCAAGTACTTCAAAGCATTTTCCAGCCAATCGGCAAGCGGTATACAATCGTCGTCTATGAAAGCGATAAGATCCCCTGATGCGGCTGCCAAAGCCAGATTGCGGGCGGCATAGGATGAAGCGATCGTATCTTCTCTTACTATCTTGATATCCAATCCGTTCAATGATCTGAGATATTTCTCTGAATCATCCGTCGTCAGATTCAAGGCCACTATCACCTCAAAGTTCTTATATGTCTGTGTCTTTAGAGCTTCCATACATTGAGGCAATACACCCATACCATTATGTGAAGGTATAATAACCGAAAACTTGCCCTTGTTCTTCATCACTGCGCCTTCATTCTCTTCTCACCACCTTTTAACCATTCAACATTTTAACCTTTTAACAATCTCTTCATATCTTTCCATATTCATCCTCTTCTCTCTACCTTGAACCTTTGAACATTTTAACCTTTTAACAAAGCCTTCATCTCTCTCTGCCTTCACATTCCCACCTTCAACCTTTTAACTTTTTAACCTTTTAACAAGGTCTTCATACTATTATATCATCCATACGGGGAAATTTAAATCCGCTCTGTGTAAATTTTGAAAGTTCCTGCGTGTATTCACCGATCTCGCCCATTGACCGCTCAAATTGCCTTTTTCTCCGCACTTTTTTGCTGTAGGCACTTCCGTCAAGCAAGCCGAAATTCGCGCTCATGGGTTTAAAGCCGGATTTACCGGGAGGGGAAGAAAGATAGCGCAAAAGCGCGCCGGTCATCGTATTTTCCCCGGGTATAATGAACTCTCCTTTCTGAAGGTCCTGCAGCATCGCCAGGCCCGCAATGATTCCGCTTGCGGCGGATTCTATATAACCTTCCACGCCGGTCAGCTGGCCAGCAAAGAAGATCCTCTTTTTCCCGGAATCGATCAGTTTTATCCCATTCTGCAGTATGCCGGGTGAATTGATATAGGTATTTCTGTGCATGATGCCGTATCTCAGGAACTTGGCGTTCTGAAGGCCGGGTATCATTCTCAATACTCTTTTCTGCTCCTCAAATTTCAATCTTGTCTGAAAGCCGATAAGTTCCACGGCATCGTATAAATTGTTCTCCGGGCGCGCCTGGACCACGGCGTGCGGCCGCTTTTCAATATAATCCCTGAATCCAACAGGGCGGAGCGGGCCGAAACACAGAGACTCCTTCCCCCTTGAGGCGATCTCCTCAACCGGAAGACAGGCCTCAAAAAAGAGTTTTTCATCAACATCGTTCAGAGGAACCGTGCCCGCATTTATCAGCTCATCGTAAAATGCGGAATATTGAGCTTCATCCATAGGGAAATTCAAGAGCTTACCTTCGCCTTTTCCATATCTCAGCCCCCAGAAGGTCTGGGACATATCTATTGTATCGGTTCTTATGACAGGTGAAACGGCATCGTAAAAATATAAGCTGTCAGCGCCAGTAAGGGTCTGAATAAAAGAGGAGAATGACGGAGAAGTAAGCGGGCCCGTCGCGATGATAACATTCTCAAAGGCGGCAAGGTCAAGGACCTCGTCTCTTATGATCTTGATATTGGGATCATTTGACAATTCTTCTGTGATCATGCGTGAAAACTCTTCGCGGACCACATTCAAGGACCGCCCCGCAGGAACCCTTGTTTCAGCAGCAATTTTCAGTACAAAGGAATTTAGGCGGCGCATCTCCGCTTTTAACATTCCCTTGGAGGTTAACGGATCCATGCTCTTAAGAGAATTAGAACAGACTATCTCGGCAAGGTCGCTGGTTTTATGGATCCCTGTCATCTTCTTGGGGCGCATCTCCCAAATGGTCACCTTTACGCCATTGCTTGACAGAATACTGGCGGCTTCCACTCCGGCCAAACCGCCGCCGATAATATCAACCTTCATTATTTACCCCCGATGCTTCTGATCACGCCGAGGTAATCTTCGTGATATTCTTTATTTACGGGACGGTCATTCAGCAGATCGGGATACCATTTCTGTATGAACCGCCCGATACGCGAGATCCTTGTATTGTCCTTTTTTCCGGAATAGACCGCCCTTTGAAGCTCAAGCAATTCCACAGCGACACGGCGGCCCGTATCGATAAGATCATCGGATAATTGCTCTTTTCTTAATGCTTCTTTGATCTCTTCCATTTTTTCCTCGATCTTCCCTGAGGTTCCGGCAAGTTCACCTTTTTCCTTGCTTTCTTTGATCTCCTCGGACAATTTTGAGAGTCGTTCCTGCAGTTCCTGCTGCTTGTCCGCCGCCTGCTTCACGGCATCGCTCATCCTCTTATTCATGCCGGAAGAACGGTATTGTTCCATCATTTTCTCCAGATAACTATTGAGTTTCTGCTGATCTTGTGAAAGAGAGTTGAGCTTTTCAAAAAGATTCATTGAACTTCCCGAGGAACAGGAGGAAGCATCCATTCTATCCATGAGGACGATCAGTTTATTTAAAAAGATCGCATTGGAATTCTTGAATTGAGAAAAATATCTCTGCTCCTTTTTCAGGCGGTAATTTTGAAAACTATTGTATGTATTTTGAAAAGAATTGTGGAGCGAGTGGTCGAACATCATCAGGATCGCGGCAAAAGAAGCCATCTCATCTTTCATTGCGGCGAGATTCGATTCCGCCCAACTCTCCATCTCAGGCGTAAAGTGCGACATCACATCACGGGCGACTGTCTTCTCGACAAGGGGCGAAAGATCAGGAGAGCTATTGGAGCGATTTTTCAGTTTATCCGCGGAATAATCTTTGAAATCCGATGATAATTTTTTCTTGCTTTGCTCAAAGTTCTTTTGCTGCATCTCTTGATTCATCTTTGATAATTCATTTCTTGCTTTGTCGGGGTCAAGAAGCTTTTCGTCCTCTTTATCAAAGCGCGAGAACAGATCAGATACATCGCTCTTGATCTCGTCCAATTTATCGGCTTGCTTCTGCTTTAATTGATCCAATTTCTTTGAAATGCGGGCGGCGTCTAGCCCTTTTTTATATTCCTCGAGCTGCTTGATGATCCTCTCCAATTCCCAGGACATCTTCTCAAGATCGGCCTGTGATACCTTTTGTGACGCTGGGCGGGAATCCAATCCCTGCTCCATTTTCTGCCGCAGCAGATCCAGCACCTCTTTATTCAAAAGTTCTTTCATGAGCTCCTGCTGCCTTTTTACCTGTTCGATGATCTTCTTTTCAACCTTCAGTTCTTCCAGTGCTGTCTCCAGGTATTCCATGGTCTTCTCTATCGTTTCGCCACGCTTCTGGATCTCTTGTGTAAGTTCGTTGCTCTTTGAAGTTTTCGGATCGAATTTCTTATCGCCGCCATCCAGCGGCTCCGCCTTCATCATCTCAAGTTCACCGAAAAGCGTACTGCCGACCTCTTCCCAAATATCCTGCAAAGCATTATTATCCATAAGAGAAAGAGTGAGCTTCCTTGAGCGGCCTTCCTTTCCATAGCCGTCAAAAGACCTTATATATATATAGACATAGCTGTCTGATATATCCGTTATTCTTTCCAGCGGGATCATGTATTTCCCGGAGAGAGACAGCGAACCCTTATTCACTCTCAACTCCCTTATGCCGGCAATTCCTCCGCTTTCCTTCTCCCAGGCAAATTCAACCCTGTATATCCCGTCGGGATCTGTAATTTCGTACCGCAATTCATAATCTCCATAAAAACCGTCCAGTTCAACATCTTCAAGCGGTTTCGTTATCTTTACCGATGGGCCTGAATTGGGCGCGACGGGGATCCTTTTATAGAACTTCCCCGCAAGATAGCCGCTCTTATAAAAGTAAGCGAGAAACTCACAGTCATTCAAGGGAGTGAGGCAAGAGGCAAGCAGATCAGAGCGGCTGCCATCCACGGTCAGGACAAAGGTATCATAATCCCCCTGCGGCTCGATCTTATAATGCAGCGTTTCACCTTCAAGCGGTATTCTGTCCCCCGGTTCCAAATTACTGCCTTGTCTCTTGATATGGAAGTGGGAGCGGAAACTAAGGGGAAGTATGAATTCCACAGGGATCTCCTTGCTTCCGCCTTTCCAGGTAACGATCAGAGGGGAGCGCTCTATCGCCGGAAGCTCGATCTCTGAATTATTAACACTTTGCTTAAATAATGGATCACTACCGTCAGAGATAGAGATCTCAATGGCATCGCCATAGGTATGGATATTCAATCTTACCGGCTCGGCTGTGAAGCGGTTATACACCAGTCTTTCGGGTGATATCCGCACAAAGGAAGCGGTGGAAAGGCCGGTATTTATCCCTGTCAGCAGCCATGAGAACGCGATGATGAAAAATATCTGAATATATACCGCTCTGAACAACCAGAAAGGCGGGATCACCGGAGAAGTCCTCTGCATGAGCAGATCGGAAGAG
>JAIVYW010000126.1:0-5583 GCA_048635215.1 Candidatus Atribacteria bacterium | reverse complement strand
CTCACCTCTTCTGCCGTTTGTTTATACTCTTTTCTGATGAAAAAGTTTTTTAAAAAGCTTCTTCTTGTCCTTACAATATTTGAGACACATCTTTTCATGGGTATCTTATATTTCCTTTTCTTTCCCGTCTTCAAAATACTCTATTACATTTTTTCGCTCTTGAAGATCAATCCTACGGACACCAATTATAAGGATGTCAGAGATAAGGATGATGATCTGCATACACTGAAGAGAGGGTATTGACATCATGTTCATTCTGGGCATATCCGCTTTATATCACGATTCTACTGCCGCCATTTTTCGCGACGGCAAGCTGATCGCAGCTGCAGCGGAAGAACGCTTCACTGGGAAAAAACATGACTCCTCATGGCCTGATCATGCCATTGAATTCTGCCTGAACAGCGCAGGGATCAACCCGGATGAACTTGACCATATCGTATTTTACGAAAAGCCCGTTTTAAAATTCGACCGCATCCTTGACACACATATCCGGACATGGCCCTTTTCATATCCGGCGTTCTTTCCCGCAATACCCCTTTGGACAAAGGAGAAACTGAAGATCAGATTTATAATAAAGCGCAAATTGGGGAAATATCCACTTTTTGTTAAGCATCATATATCACACGCCGCAGGGGCGTATTATTTATCCGGATTTAAGAAAGCTGCAGTGATAACCATGGATGGTGTCGGTGAGTGGAACACCCTTTCCATCGGCATCGGAGATGCTAACTCCCTAAAGATCCTGAAGACCATCGATTTCCCTCACTCCATCGGCCTTTTATATTCTGCTGTTACGGCTTTCCTGGGTTTCAAGGTCAATAACGGCGAAGGGAAAATAATGGGATTGGCATCTTACGGCAAAGCAACTTTCAAAAAGGAATTTGAGAAATTGATCAGTATTTTCCCTGATGGGAGTTTCAAACTTCATCAGAAATATTTCGCTTATCAAAAGGGAACGAGGATGTTTTCCAGATCTTTTGTGAAACTCTTCGAAAAACCACGGAAAGCAGAATCCGAGATCACCGAAAGAGATGAGAATATTGCCGCCACCCTGCAGTGGGTACTCGAGGAAACGGCATTGAAACTAGCAGCATATGCCAAAGAGCTCACCGGAGCGGACAAGCTCTGCATGGCGGGAGGCGTTGTGCTAAATTCCGTGATGAACGGCGCGATCCTGAAGTCCGGCATCTTCAAGGATTATTTTTTTCTTCCCATAGGCGGAGATGGCGGCGCTGCTCTCGGCGGACCTCTGTATCTCTGGAGAAATGTGCTTGGAAACAATGAGAACTCTCCGTTGAAACACCTTTTCTGGGGTCCCGGGTTTTCTCAGGACCATATAAAGAAACTGCTGATAAGCAAAGGCATTAAGTTCTCGATACCCGATGACCCTGAAAGAACCGCAGCGGAATTGCTTTCCCAAAAGAAGATCATAGCGTGGTTCGATGGCAGGATGGAGCTGGGCGCCAGAGCGCTCGGGCACAGATCTATCTTGGCCGACCCAAGGGATCCGGCGATGAAAGATATCTTAAATGAGCGCGTCAAGCACAGGGAAGCGTTCAGGCCCTTTGCGCCTATGATATTGCAGGAGGAGTTCTCATCATACTTCGGCCATGAGGGAGTCGCCTCGCCTTATATGATACTCTGCCTTCCGGTAAAGGAGGGTAGAAAAACATTTCCCGCAGCGATACATGTAGATGGGAGCGCCAGAGTACAGACGGTGAATGAGGAGGATAATTCCAAGATATACTCCATCATATCTCATTTCAAGGACCTCACGGATATTCCTGTTATTCTGAACACATCTTTCAATGTAAGGGGCGAGCCGATAGTAATGTCGCCGGAGGATGCGCTCAAGACCTTCCTCAGTACCGGAATTGACCATCTTTTCATGGAAGGTATCCTGGTTGACAAATGAAGCGGGGAGCGATCTGCCTTCTTCTCTTATTGATGGCCTTGGGTTTCTCTGAAAAGATAACCAATTTCACCGGTGACGAGATATTCCCCGTTCAGAGAGGGCACCTTTACTTCATCAGATACAATAAAAGTTCCATCTCCATTGTTAAAAGAAGTCCGGCCGGAGAGACCACCTCTATAATTGAAGATTTCCTGCTTCCCGTCGGCCTTGATGTCTCCCAGGATGAATCCCTGCTCCTATGGATATCCAATATGGAGGATTCGCGGGGGGTGCTGAAACTAAGAAATATCCGCAAGGAAAAGGATCAGATCCTGGATTCCGGGAAACGCTTTGACGGCGCTGTCTTTATCACAAAGGATAAAATAGTATACTCAGCGGATAATTGGATCTGGCTCATGGATATCCCGTCAGGGAATAAGAAAAAATTAGGCAGGGGTATAACTCCCTCCTATTCAAACCTTAAGATATACTATGCAAGGGGAAAAAAGATAATCGTTTACAATATAAAAGATGAGAGCGATAAGATCTTCTTTGAAAATACCGGCGAGGTCTTTTACCCTGTAGAGATCGCGGAATATATCTATTTCATTGAGAGAGGCTCCAATATGGCATTCGTCATCCTGGGCGGGAGCAAATTGCCGTTTTTCAAGAAAGCTTCTCAGGTGGTGACCCTTCATGGCGGAAATGATAGATTATTCTTCTCCCGTAAGGACGAAAATTATGATATTGAAGCGATGGACTTCTGGGGCGATGTACCTTTTTTCTCGGACAAGAAGGAGTTATTCGCTTACCCTTATAAAGACCTGGAAGAGGAAAATCTGGCCTATGAAAGGTATCTCAGCAGAAATAGCGATGATGCAGCGATCATAAAAAGAGCTTTTTTAAGCGGTATCCGATTAAAACTCAGGCAGCGGTCCGGAGAGCACTTAGCTTCATTGAAGAACATTATGTCTGAAGAGAAATATTCTTATTATAACATCCTGCACCGATATATTTTCAAGGAGATAACCGCTGAAGAGATGGAAAATGCCGTTTCCGGAAAGTATGGAGAACGAATCGACATCATAAGGGCTAGTTACTTCTTCCATCTTAAAAATTACGATAAAGCGCTTGAGATCCTCAAAGGAATGGATCGGGATAGTTCCTTCTCCTTTTCAGCCGGTTTCAATATGGCCTCCATTTATTCCAAATTCGGCGACCTCTGGGAGATCAGCAACTTATGGCAGGAGTTTAGCGGCTCCGTTCCGGCGGCGTCCATGGAACGCTTCAGCAAATTACTGGAAAAAGCATTCAGCTCTGAGCTTCTCACCTTCTGGGAGAGGATATACTTTCTTGACCGCTTTGGGAATTCCGATGAAGACAAGGCTTTAAAAGCTTCTATTCTGTCTAAGTTAAAGCTGTATGATGCGGCTCTGGACCTTCTAAAGGACAATACAAGCACGGATGCGGAGCTGATCCGGCTGCGTATAGGAGTTGAACGGCATGATCTTGACGCCATCGCCAGGATCATTTATCCAGAAGCCAGAAGGTCAGGGCTATGGAAAAGTGAGGTAATGTCTCTTCTGGACCTTGATAAGATCTTTAATGATAAGGACAGAAAGACGCTTGAATTTCTATACCGATACTTCCCCACTGACCTATCAGTAGCTTTCTGGTATCTGCTGTATGTAAGAGAGAACCATCCATTGGAAATGAAAGTTATGTATAAAGCCCTTTCCAAGAACGATCAGGTTTATCACTTCAAAAAATACCTCTTGGCATTTTTCTTAGAAAAGGATCTCGCAACCGCCGTCAATAGAAGATTCGCGGCGGCAAAATGGGAGGACCCCGCATTATTTCTGACAATGGGAGTGGAGGAGTTTCAAAGGCGTAATTACGGTAAGGCACGCGGTTTATTGCTGAAAGCTTTTACGATCAGCACCAATGAGAATTATCATCTCAACTCGCTTATTCTGTCATATCTTTCATCTACATTTCATATGCTTGACGATTATGATAATCTTTACTATTATCTTGGCAAAAAATTGAATTCATATCCCTTCACGCTGAATAAAAAGAAATGGCTGGATGATCAGCTCTTATTTTCAAGAGTACTTCAAGTGCGGGGAGATGGCGACAAGGCCATAGAAAGATTGGATACTCTCAGAGACAAAGAATTGGATCTTGAACAGAGGATCAAATTACTTTCGTACATTACTTTTCTGAAGTTCATTAATCGGGATTTCAACTCCGCTCTGCTTTCAACCCTCCGTCTTCTTGGTGAAAAAGAGAAAGTGCCTCAGGCCAATTTCACCCTTGAGTTCAAGCTTCTGGGCAATATCTACTATGAGCTGTATGATTTAAAGAACGCGGAGATATACTATTTGAAAGCCCTGGAAGAGATCGATGACTTCAAGGTGGGGAAAAAGGGGCTATTAAATTTTCAGGCCACTGTATCCCTGGATGATAAAGGAAGCGGGCTTATCTCAAAGAAGCTCAAAGATAATTTGAAGAAGGAAATATTCAACAAACTCATTTCCATATACGGCCGCTTCAATGATTATGAGAATGCCGACAAGTACCTGAATGAAAGGATCGGACTGCTGTCAAAGAAGGAAAAGAAGCAATCGGAAATGGCAATGGTGTACAATCATTTCGGAATGAACCGGCTTAAAGAAGAAAATTATTCCCGTGCATTCTGGAATTTTAAGCAGAGTTATCTGATGCTGAAAAATCTTGAAGTGACCATCGGCCTCGGAGAGAACCTCATTGACATATACTCCTCTAACTTCCCGGTCGCTGATTTTGACCCCCAGATCCCGCATAAGGATTTCCTGAAGATAGTGGATGATCCGAAATTGGATAATGATAAGAAGGCGATACTGCTTTTTCTGAGAATATTTCCAATAATCGAGGGCCTTAAGACCTTTAAATTCGATGAAATGGAAAAAATGCTTCTTGACTATGAAAGGAAATTCACCCCTCTCATACAGGTACAGAAAAGAATGCAGAAGGTAAAGGCTAAGCTTACCTCAAGGGAATTAAAAGCGCTTATGGAGCTCGGGGATCATTTCGCGTCATTAGCTCTGGGCATATCGGATATGGCTCCTATTGACCGCGGAATAGCCCTGCTTTCCGAAAATCCGCTGAATGGAATGATCTGGTATTTTTTCTTTATCAAAGGTGAAATGGATAAGGCGGTAGAAGCAATTCAGCAGACCTTGGTGCCCATCCCGGCATCCCTTATGCCAGTTGCTGTCGCTTTAATGAAAAATGCCGCGCAGACGATGTATGAGAAAGATGACCTGATCAATACGATAAAATACCTGGAGCTCTCTTCCACCTTACGCTTTTTTATATACAGCGCCGGCAGGGAATGGGATTTCTCCAGCGAACTGGACAATATTTATTATCGCAATATTGTTTATCTGAAAAATAAATTGCTCATTAAAGGGATAACCAACCGTGATCTCAACGCCCTTCGGGAGGAGATGGTTTCCAATACCGATTCTCCTGTGAATTTCTTCGTAACACCCTATACCTACGATGTAAAGATGATGCTCGAGGCATTTCAGGAAAACACCATATTTTTTGAGGATGCGGAATCGGACATTCAAATAATTTACGATCACGGGAAATTGATAAAGGGAAATAAGGGCGAATCCCCGATTGATTATAATATCTCTTAT
>JAIVYW010000125.1:0-5591 GCA_048635215.1 Candidatus Atribacteria bacterium | reverse complement strand
TCCGCTGATCTTAGCCATCAGAGGAACAACGGTCCGTGGCTGGCACTCACCGGTTTCCGTGATATCACGGAAACCGGTGAGTGCCAGCCACGGACCGTTGTTCCTCTGATGGCTAAGATCAGCGGAAAGGTCGCCGAGTTTCTTGTTGAGGAAGGGGATATAGTGAAAGAAGGCCAGCCCCTTATGTACATTTATCCCGATATCAAAGAGATCCAGAAGATCAATTCAATACGGCGGAATTATGTGATCGCTCAAAAGGACTTCAACAATATCAAGGTAAGGTATGAATCCAATAAGGACATGCTAGCGAAAGGATTTGTATCTCAAAGCGAATATGACGAAGTGGAAAAGAATTACATCAGCGCAAAGATGGCTTATGAGAATTCCAAGATCGAGAAGGATTATCTGGCGGATGTTCAGGAGAAGAAGATCGACGGCAGTCTGGTCCTTTCGGTGAACGCTTCCGCTGCCGGCACATTCTACGGTAAGGCTGTTCAGGACGGAGAATTCATCAGATCCGCCATGGAGAATTACTCTTCCGGCACGGTGTTGGGATATATAGGCGATCTTAGTAATCTTCAGATCGTTCTGGATGTGGATGAAATAGATTATCCATTGATAAAGAAGGGCATGCCCACCAGGATCACCTTCGATGCCTTCCCCGCTGTAAGGACGAAGGGTGTGGTGAGCTACATTTCCCTCAATGCGGTGAGAAAGAATATCTTCAATCAATTTACAGTAAAAATAGATATCGCTAAAAACCCGAAAGGGCTGATCAAACCGGGTGTTTCCGCTAATGCCGAGATCATTGTCCTGGAAGCTCGTGATGTGCTGACGATCCCCTTGAAGGCTGTTTTATGGGAAGGCCCGAAAACCTTTGTGAAGTTAAAAGCCGGCGAGAAGAAGGAAGTCACTCTCGGTAAGAATGACGGTAGTTTTATTGAAGTTACGGAAGGACTGTCTAAAGGTGATACCGTAGTTTATACCGATATTTCCCGCGGCATGTCCAGCCCGGGTATGCGTTTCAGGAGGAAGTAAAATGAAAAGAAGTATTTTCATTATTGTGACCGTTCTATGTGTTCTTTTTGCATTTGCTCAGAGTTCTGATCAGCTGATCAGAAAAATCGCCTCCAGATATAATTCACACATCTTAAAGGTTTCCAATAGTACAGGAAAGGCCTTTTGCGCTCTGAACTTAAGCAATGGGATCATGATCTCGAATTATTCACTGAATCCCGGGGATAGAATTGTCGATCTGAATAATAATACGGTGAAGATAGATGCCTCTGACCTGATCAAGGTCGATAACGGGCTTTACTTCTATAAGAACCCCTCAATGAAGAAATCCGCATTGAAGGGCGCAAAGACGGATTACACGGAAGTGCAATGGTACTTCAGCCTGCAGGTCCTTTCAGACGGCGACCTGCTGTATTCCTCTTTCAAAACCGCTCCAAGGGATTTTGAAAAAGATATACAGGCGAAGAGATTACGCGTCATTTTCAATAATGACGGTGAGTTTCTCGGGTTGCTGTACAATTATCATGTGACCTCATTTATCAAAACCATTTTTATGAATTGCGACCGCATCAATGAAGTTGAGGTAGAGGATGCCTTTTCCGGAAAATTCCTCGATCTGGAGCAATTGCAAAAACTGGCGGACAGGCCCGTTAAGACCAGGGCTTGGCTCGGTATAACTTTGCGCATCCACAATAACCTGATAAGTATCGCTTCCGTTTATGAGGATTCTCCCGCTGAAAAGGCCGGCTTTAAAAAGGGTGATGTCATTGTCAAGGTTGATAAAGAAGAGATGCTGCGTGTTGAAGATGTGATCAATTCCATCGGCTCAAGATCCTCCGGAGAAACTGTAATGATCGAGGTCATAAGAGACGGCGATAGAATGAAGATCAAGGCGGAATTGGGTTCAAAGGCCGAGCTGAATAAATATATGATAAAGCGGAAGCTTGAAAAGAGAAAAAAGATCGAGATACAGACATCCGATATTCTTGAGGAGAAGCTTGAACGCCTTGAGAAAGAATTGGAAGAGATCAAGGAAATGCTTAGAAAAGATTGAAATAATCCCCTCTTTTGTATATAATATCCATATATGAAAATTAGGCTTTATACGATTCCTGCAATACTCATTCTTTTAGTCCTTCTGCGTGGCGCTTCGTTCCAGGTTTCCGTCAATTCATCATTGGATAAGAATGAGGTCAAAGTGGGAGAAATGTTCACCTTCAATTTAGAGATACAGAAGGTAGGCTCGACCGAGATCAGAATAGCGTCTCCCAAGATGCCTGCGCCTGAGTGGGCTTCCAGAGTATTGTCCTCATCCACCACCAGGATCAATGTGGTCAAGGACAAGGCCCAGCAGATATTATCCTACAAAGTGAAATACAAGGCCCTTGCAGCAGGGGAGTATATCTTTCCTTCTGTGTCCCTGCCGTATTATAATCCAGAGGCGGATCTGAATATCGAACTTAAAACAGATCCCGTGAAAATTATTGTGTTAAAGAATACGAACAGCCCTTTGCCTTTGATCCTGCTTTTCTTTCTTATCGCATTTGTGGTGATCATAGTAGTTATTGTCGGGATAAAACAGAAAAAAAATGGGAGATCATCCACGGATGTACAAGAGGAAAGTGAGATCAAAGAAGATCCTTTCCATTCCCTCACGAAGACCGAGAAATTTTCTAAACTTGAAGAATTGCTCAGGGGATTTCTCCTGGCGAAATATAGTATCTCGCAGAATGCCCTGAAGGATGACATCTCTTCCGCCCTGGAGACAAAAGAAGTTAACCTTGACAGGAGAGAGACCATTCTGGACATTATTGATTTTCTCTATACAGTGAAATATACCGGGTACAATTACGACGATGATGAGATCTTACAATGGATCGAGAAATATAAGAAGATAAGTGAATAGAAAAATTCGAGAGGGGTTTGTTCTATTATTGCTGTTGATCTCGCTTCTTGTCATGAACAAATATTCCTATAATATTACCGAGATAAAAGAGCCGTTCTTCATATTCCTGTCCTTTTTCTCCTTCGTATTTCTATTTTATTTTGAAAAGAAAAAGAGCATCAGGATCGCGCGTTTGGACCTTGTGATCCTCGCTCTGCCTCTCTTCTATATTGTAATGCTTCCATTTCTCAGATACCATTCATTTGCCCTTCATTATGTTCAGATATCGCTTTCCGCCACGATGATGTATTTCTCTCTGAGGATGATCAAGCCGGAAAGATTATTGTCTGCTTTTGAGGTGATAGGCGTATTGAGCGCTGTCTACGGCATTTTACTCTATTATGAAGTGGATCTTTTCCGGCTCTATCCTGTTCCCACCGGGATCCGCCCGCCGTCTTTTTATGGAAATTCCAATTTCTTCGCCGCATTGCTGATCCCCTTTATACTGGTCTCTTTGAGCAAATATTTTCTTGCTGAAAGTATTTGGGAAAGGCTGATACGCCTTTTATTCATCGGCGTGGAGAGCTATGCTTTATTTCTGACAAGAACGAGGGCGGCTTTCGTAGGGCTTATTCCTGTTCTGATAGCATTCCTGATAATAATTCTGATATGGAAAAAAAGGCTTTGGATAAGGTTTATTCCATTGGCGGTGATCGCGATAGCTGTTCTCTTCATTGTCCCTCCGGATTACTGGGGGCGTATACGCTCGATGACTGACATAGGCAAGGGGACTCCGATGTTTCGTGTATATACCTGGAATTCTTCTCTGCAGATAATCAAAGATAATCCGATAGGGGTGGGGCCGGGTAATTTCCGAGCCTATTATCCTGAATATAAGAGTAAGCAGATATTCCTTTTTGAGGGCAAGCACAATGCCGAAACGATACATGCACATTCGGATCCCATTGAAAGCGCGGTCGATCTGGGGATACTTGGTTTTGCCCTTTATTTATTTATGTTCATCGGCTTCTTTTTCTTCTTTTTCCGCGCCTCCTCCGTGGCGATGAAGGCCGGGCGGGAGAAGACCGCTATTTCTCTTCTCGGGGTCAATCTCGGATTGATGGGATTGATGCTGGATAATCTTTTTTCGGTCAATTCCAAATGGCTCTCATCAATAATCGTGATATATCTTCTGCTGGCATTGGGCTCCGCTTATGCCGCCAGAATATATAAGCGGAAATGGAGTATCAGGGTCGGACCTCTTTTTCTTATCGCGCTTGCGTTGATCGGCGGCTTTCTGCTCTTTTTATCGGTGAGACGCTATCATTCAAGTCTGATATTGAATAAGGCCATCGCCCGGTCAAAGGATGGCCTTGCCTTGAGAAGCCGCAAACATGTCAACAGGGCAAAGAGTTCTTTTAAAAAAGCGCAGGAGCTCTATAAAAAGGCTTTGAGATATGACCCTAATAATATCATTGCACGGTATTTTACGGGAACATTGCTGCAGGACCTCTATATTTCCACGCAGGATGAAGAGCATCTGCGGGAAGCCATCAAGGCATATGAGCATTTACAGAAGCTTTCTGAGCATTATGTTCAAGTTCACTTTCTTAAGGGGAGGACTTATTATTATCTTAGAGAATACAAGAAGGCCTTATATGAATTTGAGCTGTATCTGCATCAGGATCCGGTCGATCTTGAGGTCTATAAGATGATGATCGATATATATAACCGCACAGGACAATTGGAAAAGAAGAAAAAGCTTCTTTCCGAACTGGGTACTGAAATTGAACTTGACCTCAAAATTAAGCCGGACAGGGCTGAGTTATTCCGCATACTCGAGTTCGCCTATATGGAGACAAATGAGCCCTATGCTGTTATAAAGACATATGAGGGCTTAATTCCGGATATTCAGAATATCAGGGCCAAAGAACTTGCGATAACAAGATTATCGGCATTTTACGCGGCCTATGATATTGAACGGGGGATCAGGTATTTTTCCAATACAGATATCCCGGACATAGATAATGAAATGATCGTAAGGAAATTGAAGGAAATAAATGGGGCCGGCGAATGAGGATGATAAATGCAGTACGAAGTGCGAGGCATTAAGAAGTGTGAAGTGTGGGGTGTGAGGTGTAAAGTGGAGAAATGAAGGATGAAGGATGAATAATGAAGAATGAAGAATGAAGAATGAAGAATGAATAATGAAGAATGAAGAATGAAGAGTGAAGAATGGAGAATGGAGACAATGAATAATGAATAGTGAACAATGAAGAATTATAAGATAGAAAACCAAGAAATTCTTATCCTAAACGGTTTTCCGGTTATGGATGTGATTCCCTTTCCCTTACACACTTGTCCCTTGTGCACTTGTCCCTTGTGCTCTGCGAAGCATAACTTCCAGCCTCCAACCTCTGCTTCGCCCTTGTGCACTGCGAAGCGTAACTTTGAACTTTTGAACTTGCAACCTTTGAACGCTTCGGTACTGAGAAGATATAAATTAGGAGTCGTATTTGAAATTAAAAAAGATCGTTGAATTTCTCGATAATTACCTGGATATTGATGCTGTTGCCGATATGTCCCTCAACGGGCTGCAATTCGGGGACATGGATGCTGAGATAGATTCTGCCGTTCTCGCAGTGGACGCTTCTTTGGAATTATTTGAAAAAGCCGGCCGCGGCAATAA
>JAIVYW010000124.1:0-5642 GCA_048635215.1 Candidatus Atribacteria bacterium | reverse complement strand
GAAGACAGGTCACAGCCCTGTCCCACAAATATTCTACACTTTTTCATTCTTCTTTCTGCACCTACCAACTTATCATCCTATCAACCATTTTGCCTCTGCGAAGCACAACCTTGAACTTTTCAACCTTGAACCTTGAACGCTTCGGTACTGCGAAGCATTTCCCCTTCGTACGGCGCACCTCTATTTCTGGATCAGATCACTTAGGCTCATCTTGAGTTATTTTGAATAAGAGCAGCTTTCTTCCGATGATGCTGACCAGTTGTGCGTCGCATTTCTGCTCCAATACTTTCGCTGCGTCTGCTGTAGTGACGGGGCAATTTCGGGTGATCTCGACCTTTATCAATTCGCGTTTCTCAAAAAGTTCGCAAAGCGCGCTTATCGTATTATCCGAAATACCTTCTTTTCCGATCTTCAGAAGGGGCTTCAAAGTGTTACCCTTCGCCCTCAGAGTTCTCTTTTGTTTTCCTGTGAGTTCCATATTGTCTCCTATTTCTTAATTCTATCACAGAAAAAATAATATTCAAAAAAACTTGACTTTCGTGAAAATAGCACTTATAATATGACGAGGTTGACCGGGTGGTCAAGCTCGAAGATGCGACTTCTCGACGATCTTTGGAATGAATTATGCTCATAGAAGCGTACTGTGTTAATACAGTACACTAGATCCCATTTGGAGGTACTATGAAACGAATAAACATGTTTCTACTCATTATTTTATTGTTTTCTTCAACTGCTTTCGCATTAACTGCCCAGGAGATCATTGACCGTGTTGACGAGAACAGCATTGCGTCCAATCAGTTCTTCAACGGCCGTATGGAGATCAATAAAGGAAAACGAACATTGATAAAGGAGTTCGTCGGGTACGGTCAGGATAATGAAGAATCCTTTTTCATGGAATTCACCAATGCGGAAGATGTCGGTGTTAAGTACCTGAAGATCGCCAACGAACTCTGGATCTATTTCCCGGATGCCGATGATATAATGAAGATCTCGGGCTCCATGCTGAAACAGGGAATGATGGGCAGCGATCTCTCCTATGAGGACATGGTCCGGATGGAGGATCTCAGCGAGAAGTACGATGTCGAGCTTCTTGAAGAAGAAGAATACGATGGAGTAGGATGTTATAAGATACAATTGACAGCGAAGCCCGGCGTGAAAGATGTGACCTATTATCGTGAAATAATGTGGGTTGAGAAGGATAAATTCGTTATGAGAAAGGTTGAGTTGTACGCAAAATCAGGCCGCCTCTTGAAGGAGATGCTGGTTGAAAAGGTAATTCAGGTCGGCAAACGCTATTTCGGCGCCAAGATAATCATCACTGATAAAAAAAAGAAGAATTCAATCACGACAATGGAATTCACTGAAGTGAAATTTGATGTGAAATTGCCAGAGGGTATTTTTACCCGCGAATATTTAAAAAGGTAATATGAGAAGACCTCTTCTTGTCATATTATTATCATTTCTTTTTATAGGCACCTGCTTTCTGACCCCTTGCGCTCTTGATATTTCGGGAGTATTTCGGGACGATCTGTATCTTGTCGCGACAGGAAACGGTTTCAGCTACGGCAATTCAATGGAAAATCGTCTTATACTGAGAAAATCAGCCAAGAATTGGAAATTCTACGGTGACCTCAGGCTATACATTTACAGCGGTTTGTTCGCCGAGATCTCGCCGGATCCCGTATTTCAGCCGATGCGCTTTTTTATCAGGTTTTCCTCATCGTTCGGGACATTCACCTTGGGCAGAACATATATCGCTGTTGGAAATATTGGCCCCTTCAATCCCTTTGACACCTCAAAGGAGCTGAATATCTCCGATGTATCCTATGATAAGACAGGAATGGATGGAGTGATCTGGGATCTATCTCTTGGGGACCTGACTGGATTAAGGATGTGGCTCGCACCGGATACCATAGTTGAAAAAGGAGCCGCAGGCATATCTCTTCATACGAATATATGGACATTTGTTATGGTGACAGTTCTAAGCCGCTTTTCAGCGGAACATAATCTTGCAGGTTTGTATTTTAAGGGAGATCTCTATTTTTCTGTGCAGGCTGCTCTCGCCCAGCATTTCGATGATTCAGTGACTCGTGATTTCTTAGAAGCAAATTTGGGATTGGAGCGCTTTTTCGGAACGGTCTTTTTACAATTGGTATATTATTACAATGAAAAGGGAGCGGATGAAATTTCAGAGTACGGAGAAGTATTTTCTGATGCCTACAATAAGGCGAAACATTATCTCTATGCGAATCTGAGCTTCTCTTATGACGAATTTCTGAGTTTTTACATATACTCTTTCACGAACGGGATCGATCTGAGTTCTGTGATCGCGCCCGGTATTCGATGGACAATAAATAATGGGTTGAATGCTACGATGAACCTCTTTTTTCTCACCGGCGGCAATAAGGATGAGTACTCCTCCACTGCCATGGGAAGATATGGGCTCATGTTAAGATTTGAAGCAAAACTATAGGAGGCATATATGCTATTGGATGTGCAGAAAATAAATAAGATCTATCATTCCGGCAAAGTTGATTTCCAAGCGCTACACGATATTGATGTTGAGGTCGATCAAGGCGAATTTGTTGCTCTCGTCGGTCCTTCCGGCTCAGGCAAGACCACCCTTTTGAATATAATAGGATGCATTGATTCATCGGACGGCGGCAATGTTATTTTAGACGGAATAGATCTGACAGGTAAGAGCTCCAAGCAATTGGCTCTTTTGCGCAGGGAGTACTTCGGATTTATATTTCAGACCTATAATCTGATCCCAGTGCTGACGGTTTACGAAAATATTGAGCTGCCTCTGAAATTATTAGGCAAACACACCCATAAAGAAATGAAGGACAGGGTCTTCGCTATCTTGGAGGAGGTGGAGCTTCAGGGCTTGGAAAAAAGAATGCCATTGGAGCTCTCGGGCGGACAGCAGCAGAGAGTATCTATAGCCCGCTCGCTTGTAAAAAAACCAAAGATGGTCCTTGCGGACGAGCCAACGGCGAATCTTGACTCAAAAACAGGCGAAGTGATAGTTGATATCATGAGAAAAATGAATGAGACCGAGAAAGTTACATTCCTTTTTTCTACACATGACCCTGTTATAATGAAACATGCCAAGCGCGTCATCAAAATGAGAGACGGGCGTATCGTTGAATCGTAGACAAGAAGAAGTGTGAGGTGTGAAGTGTGAGGTGCCAAGTGGGAAGAGGAGAGAGAAATGAAAATTGAGGAAATGGAAGTATTTAAAAAAGCGCACGAACCAATAATAAGAAGTGTGAGGTGTGAAGTGTGAGGTGCCAAGTGGGA
The DNA here is from genome assembly GCA_048635215.1 of Candidatus Atribacteria bacterium. Lineage (GTDB taxonomy): Bacteria > AUK180 > AUK180 > AUK180 > AUK180 > JAGLWT01. The sequence goes on along the minus strand of JAIVYW010000124.1, from coordinate 2,339 downwards.
AGAGGAGAGAGAAATGAAGATTGAGGAAATGGAAGTTTTCAAAAAATCCCATGAATTAGTTTTATACACTTACAAGATTACCAAAGATCTTCCAAATGATGAACGATTTACTCTGATAAATCAGATGAGGAGATCTTCTACTTCTATTGCCACAAATTTAATTGAAGGAGATTCCAGATATTCGAAGAAGGAGTATGGATACTTCTTGAAAATGGCAATAGGTTCGTGTGCTGAATTAAGATATCAGTATCTGCTATGCAATGACCTGGGATATATAGATACTGAACAGAAAAACAATGCTTATTATCTATGTGAGGAAACAATGAATCTTCTCATAAGTACCAGAAAGGCAGTGGAGGAAAGAAATGAATGATGGATTACTCTTTATAAAATGCAATTGTTGGGAAGATATTAATAATATTAATCTGCCTTACTTCACACTTCAGACTTCACACTTCAGACTCACAACCTGCCGAGGAGGTGAAAATGTTGCTTACAGTTGTATTATAAAATATTCTTCGATACAAGCGTAGAACCTTTCTGACATTCGCGATACTTTCATTCGCTGTGGGGATGTATATGTGGATGGCGGGTGTATTGAAAGGATTTGATGATATGTCCGTTGAGAATCTTATAAATTTTGAAACCGGCCATTTCAAGATCAGAACGATTGACTTTGACGAGGAGATCCTTTTTTCGGAAGATAATTTTATAAAAGACTATGAAACTGCTATCAAAGAACTTCAGCAGCTTTCATTTGTTACAAGTATTACTACACGGCTCACCTTGAGAGGTGAGCTTGATAACGGACTGGATTCGCAACCCTGTATGACCATTGGGATCGACACAAAAGATGATCCCAAGGTGTTCAATCTGAATGACTTTATTTCAGAAGGCGGATTGATTCCTGGAGGGGCGATACTTGGAACCGGACTTGCAAAGGATATGAAAGTGGGTATCGGGGATTATGTGTATTTTACTTTCCGTACAGCTCAAGGCATGATCGACTCTATTGAACTGGAGGTCAGTGGAATTCTAAATGCTCCGGATCCGCTTATCAACAGCTCCACATTGTTCATGAATATCGTGGAGCTGCAAGGGTTTATTGAGTTGCACGGTGTTACTGAAATAGCCATGAAAACGGTTAATTTTGAAAAATATAAGAAGTACCAGCCCGAGCTTGAAAAAGTGTTACCCGGCCTTGCGGTATTGAGTTGGAGAAAACTTGGAGAATCATTTTTCAATATTACAACTATGAAGAAAAAGGGTCAGGGTGTTTTTATCATGTTTATCGCAATAATCGGGCTCGTCGGCATCGTTAATACCATGCTGATGTCGGTTCTTGAAAAGAAAAAGGAGATCGGGACAATGAAGGCCCTTGGCATGACAGATGGCGAGGTCCAGAGGATATTCGTCTGGGAGGGTTTTCTCGTTGGCGTCTTCGGCGCTATTTTCGGTCTCATTCTGGGTGCTCTCTTCATGTGGTATTTTCTAGTCAAAGGCTTTGATATTTCCGCCTATACGGGAGGTGATACCAGTATGGATGTCGGGTATAAGGTGATGGGGATCGTTAAGGCCAAATGGGATATCGTGAGCATTGTCACCTCCATGGCGGGCTGCGTGATCGCAAGTGTTGTTGCAAGCTTTATCCCTGCAAAGAAGACCACAGAGCTTCAGCCTGCGGAATGTTTGCGCACGAACCAATAAAGAAGAAGTGTGAAGTGTGAAGTCTGAAGTGCCAAGTGGGAAAAGGAGAGAGAAATGAAGATTGAGGGAATTGAAGCATTTAAGAAGGCGGACGAACCAATAAGAAGAAGTGTGAGGTGTGAAGTGTGAAGTGTGAAGTGCCAAGTGGGAAGAGGAGAGAGAAATGAAGATTGAGGGAATTGAAGCATTTAAGAAGGCGCACCAACCAATAGGAAGAAGTGTGAAGTGTGAAGTCTGAAGTGCCAAGTGGGAAAAGGAGAGAGAAATGAAGATTGAGGAAATGGAAGTTTTTAAAAAATCCCATGAATTAGTTCTATACACTTACAAGATTACCAAAGATCTTCCAGATGATGAACGATTTACTCTGATAAACCAAATGCGAAGGTCTTCTGCTTCGATTGCAACAAATCTCGTTGAAGGTGACTCAAGGTATTCAAAAAAGGAATATGAATACTTTCTGAAGATTGCAATAGGATCTTGTGCTGAATTGAGATATCAATATTTGCTTTGCCACGACCTAGGATATATCAATTTTGATGAAAAGACCAGAGCCTTTGACCTATGTAAGGATACAATGAACCTTCTAGTATGTACTAAGAAATCTGTGGAGGCAAGAAATGATTAATCTCAGG